>PXSB01000001.1 GCA_003023185.1 Halobacteriales archaeon QS_9_67_17
CCGCTCGGGGACGGTAAGCGTCTCCACGCCCGGCCCCGTGTACTCGAAGATCTTGCCGACGCCGCCCTTCACGCTCAGTCGGCGCAGCATCTCGAGGATGACATCCTTCGCGGAGGCCCACGCCGGTAGTTCCCCCTCCAGTCGGACGTTGACGACCTCCGGCATCTCGATGTAGTACGGGCCGCCACCCATCGCGACGGCCACGTCGAGCCCGCCGGAGCCGATGGCGAGCTCGCCGAGCCCGCCCGGTGTCGGCGTGTGCGAGTCCGAGCCGAGCATCGTCTTGCCGGGCGCGGCGAAGTTCTCCTTGTGGACGTTGTGACAGATGCCGTTGCCGGGCTGCGAGAAGTGTGCGCCGAACGTGCCCGCCGCCGAGCGGAGGAAGCGGTGGTCGTCCGTGTTCTTGAAGTCGAACTGGTAGGTCTGGTGGTCACAGTACTGCGCGGCGACCTCCGTCTGCACCTGGTCCAGCCCGAGCGCCTCGAACTGCAGCCAGACGAACGTCCCCGTCGTGTCCTGCGTGAGGACCTGATCGATCTCGATCCCGATCTCCTCCCCCGTCTCGAGTTCTCCCTCGACGAGGTGGTCTTCGAGGATCTTCTCCGTGAGCGTCTGTCCCATAACGTCTTGAAATCGGCTGGCATCAAATATAAATCCGGCGTGTTTGCCGGATATTGCGCAGTACGCCCTCCGTTTCGGACGATGTCGCCTTGGTTATGGAATAGCTTTACCGCTCACAGAGAAGAAACGCGCCGCTCAGGTCGTACATGGACGTTCAGGGAGAACGCGCGAGTGTTCGGCACAGAAATGAACGCAGACGTTCATGTCCCTGCAGGAGTGGAGCCGTCGATGCGGTTTCGCGCCGACCGGGTGGCTTTTGCCCGCTCGGCGGCGCGCTGGAGTATGGAACTGTTCGCTGTCCCCGACCTCCCGGAGGTGCGACCCGGCGACGACCTCGCCGACCTCATCGCGGACCGCGCCGACCTCGTGGACGGAGACGTGCTGTGTGTCGCCTCCACTGTCGTCTCGAAGGCGGAAGGCCGCGTCTACGAGTACGCCGACTTCCCCGCCGGTGACCGCGCCGAGCAGATCGCCGCGCAACTGGAAGCCGTCACCGGCGACCAGAAGGACCCGCGATTCGCGCAGGCCATCCTCGAAGAGAGCGAGGAGATACTCACCGAAGCGCCGTTCGTGCTCGCGGTGACGGAGTTCGGACACATCACCGTCAACGCCGGCATCGACCGGTCGAACGTCCCCGACGGCGACCTGCTGCTGTTGCCCGAGGATCCATCCGCATCTGCGATACGACTCTCGCGGCGACTTGACGTGCCGGTCATCGTCACGGACACCTCCGGGCGACCGTTCCGCTACGGCCAGCGTGGCGTCGCCCTCGGCTGGGCCGGGATGCCCGCCTCTCGTGACTGGCGCGGCGAGACCGACCGGGACGGCCGGGAACTCGGGGTAACCGTCCAGTCGGTCGTGGACGAACTCGCCGGTGCGGCGAATCTGGTCGCTGGCGAAGGCGACGGCGGAACGCCGGCGGTCGTCGTCCGCGACTGGGACTTCGGCGACCACGGCGGCTCCGACAACCTCTTTCGGGACGACGCGGACGACATCGTTCGCGATGCCCTTCGCGGTTGGGAACTCGATGGGTAGTCCCACCCCTGTTCCGGCATCGCTGGCTCGCGCCCGAGACCCCTCGTTGCCGTTACCGACAGTCGAAGGGGTGAGGGACGGCTAACTACCGGTATGCTTGGCATCGAACTCACCCCTGACCACCCCGTCGAGCGCGTCGGCGACCTCGGCGCGCGCGCCGAAGCGGCAGGGTTCGGGACCGTCTTTTGTTCTTCGCACTACGACAACCGCGACCCGTTCGTCGCACTCGACCGCGTGGCTCGCGAGACCGACACCGCGCGTCTCGGGCCGGGCGTCGCGAACCCGTACGACACCCATCCGGCCGCGCTCGCCGCGAAGGTGGCGACGCTCGACGAGGCGTCCGACGGCCGTGCCGTCTTCGGCATCGGCCCGGGCGATCCTGCCACGCTCGGCCATCTCGGCGTCGACCGGGAGCGCGGCCTCTCGGCCGTGTTGCAGGCGTTCAAGGACGCACAGGCGCTGTGGCGCGGCGAGCGCGTCACCCGCGACGGCGTCCACGTCGCCGACAGCGCCGGGCTGAACTTCGAGCCGCCGCAGGGTGATTCGATCCCCGTTCACGTCGGCGGGGAAGGCCCGCACATGTGTCGCATGGCCGGCAAACACGCCGACGGGTTACTGTTCAACGGCTCGCATCCAGACGACCTCGCGTGGGCGCGCGACCGCGTGGAGGAGGGTAAGGCCGACCGGCCATCAGAACGAGGGGAGTTCGAACTGATTGCCTATGCCTCGACATCGATTGCGGCGGACGCCGAGGCCGCACGCGAGGCCGCGCGGCCGCCGGTCGCCTACATCACCTCGGGCGTCGCGCCGCCGGTGTTGCAGCGCCACGACATCGACGCGGAGCGCGCCGAACAGATCGGCGACGCGCTCTCCGCCGGGGAATTCGACGAGGCGTTCGGTCTCGTCACGCCCGCGATGGTCGACGCGTTCTGCATGGCCGGGACACCCGAAACGGTGCGCGAGCGCGCGGAGAATCTGTTAGAACACGCCGACGGCATCGTCGCGGGGTCGCCGCTCGGTCCCGACCTCGACACGGCTATCGATCTCGCTGGCGACGCGCTCTCAGTAGCGCAGTGACTGCTGTACGCCGTTTCGGTGTCGACCGCACGAATACGTGGGGTCGAATCGGTAAACAATTACAGCAGTTACTGTGAGTCGCGGTGTTCCTCCGGCGGTTCACCGGTCGAGGGAAGCGCCCGCACAAGCACGCTCCCGACTGCCCCAGCCGACAGCGCACCGAAGACGACCGACGCGCCGGCGGTGATGAGTGCTCCTACTGCCATCAGAGCCGCCTGCTCGGGACTCTGTGCCGCGATTTCGGCGAACCGCATCGGAAGCTCGACGATGCTTTCGAGAAGACCGCTGCTTTCGCCTGCCATGTGTAGAACTTCGGCGCGCGACACTTCGGGCTTCCGGGTTCGCCACGCTCTTTTCCCGTGGTAGCGACGTTCCGGTATGGGCAGCGACCGCTCGCTCGACGAGTTCCTCGGCGACGACGAGGGGTCGCCGAACCCAGACGACGCGAGCGACGCGGACGCGACAGACGAGGACGAGCCGACGCCTGCGACGACGATCTACAATCCCGACGGTGGCGACTGCGAGGCCTGCGGCGCGACGGTCACCCGGCGCTGGCGAGACGGCGATGCGTTGGTGTGTGGGGAGTGTAAGGGCTGGTAACGCACCTTTTTGTTCCTCGGGTGTCCTCGCTCGCTTCGCTCGCTGCGGGCACCACTCGGAACAAAAATCTGCACCAAAAAGTCCTGGAGCCTCGCTGCGCTCGGCTCCAGTGAACCGCTCGCTACGCTCGCGGATGCTCAATCTCCCACCGTCTCCTCGACTATTGCGATTTCTTCGGTGGTCGGCATCTTCCCCGGTGCCGTTCACTCGACCGCCAGAACGGTTACGCGTACACGACACGGTTCGTGAGTTCACGTTCGTCGTTCCGCCCGAGAGCGTCGTCGACGCGCCGGACGAGCTCGCCGACGTTTCGTGCGTGTTGGGAGATGTAGATGACTCCCGCATGGTCGCGGTCGAACGAATCCGACTCGACCAGCGCAAGGAAATCGTCGTCGAAGGTCAACACTGCCCAACCACACTCCGTGGCATACCGGAGCTGTTCGCCGTCGGAGTCGCCGAGCGTCCCCTCTTCGCGTGCGGTCGTCACTGACCACCCCCGCCGTCGCAGCCCCTCAACGACCGGGTGCCAGACGTTCTCGTCCGCGTAGATCATGCGGGCGTCGCGTCGGGGTGTGCATCGCGGAACTCGTCGATGTGGGCGTAGTAGTACGCGATTGCGGTGTGTACGTCTTCGAGCGACAACACCGGGTAGAAATCAACGATTTCGTCCGGGGAGTAGCCGCTGTGCTCGTAGGCGCACGCGACGTTGATGACCCTGATTCCGGTCTCGCCGATGGTCGGCGCGCCGTCGCTGTGGTCAGAGTCCCGGACGATCTCTCTCATACTGATCTCGTTGTGCGCGTTCGCATTTCAAGCCTCGGCACCTTCTTTTTGCTCGAATCTCCTCGCTCGCTTCGCTCGCGGATGCTGAGTTCACTGCTACTGTCTCCACAGGCTTCCAAGTCACTGCCTCCGACGAGAGAACATATCGCGTTGTACTGCTATTGAGCGCTCGACACCCGGAGGAGTCAGCCTTACGTCGTCGCGGCCCGTCGTGGTGGCTAATGACACGCCTCTTGACAGGGATGCGCACACGAGGACCGCGACCGAGTCACCACCCGGAGGGGCGATGAGCGACGCCGAAGAGGCGGCAATCGAGGGGGTATCGGACGCGAGTACGACCGCACAGAGCGTCGTCGAGAACATCGGTGAGGTCATCGTCGGCAACGAACAGGCCGTCGAACATCTCGTCGTCGCGCTGCTCGGACGGGGCCACGTCCTGCTTGAGGATGTGCCCGGCGTCGGGAAGACGATGCTCGCGCGGGCCGTCGCCACCTCCTTCGAGTGTGCGTTCAACCGCGTCCAGTTCACACCCGACCTGCTGCCGGCGGACATCACCGGCGTGAACGTGTTCAATCAGAAGACAGGCGAGTTCGAGTTCCGCGAGGGGCCGGTGTTCGCGAACGTCGTACTGGGCGATGAGATCAATCGCGCGCCGCCGAAGACGCAGGCCGCGCTGCTGGAGGCGATGGAAGAGGAGACGGTGACCGTCGACGGGGAGACGCGGACCCTGCCGGACCCCTTCTTCGTCGTCGCAACCCAGAACAGCGTCGAGCGCGACCGGACGTACGAACTGCCGGCCGCAGAACTGGACCGGTTCGCCGTGAAGCTCTCTCTCGGCTACCCCGATGAGCAGGAGGAACAGGAGGTGTTGGGCCGCGTCGTCGGCGACCACCCGATCGAGACGCTGGAGCCGGTGGCGACGACGACGGACCTCGTGGCCGCGCGTCAGGCGACGGCGTCGGTGACCGTCGGCGAACCGGTCCAGTCGTACGTGACGCAGCTGGCGCGCTACACTCGCGAGAACGCCCAACTCGGCGTCTCGCCGCGCGGCTCCATCTCGCTGTTGCGGGCCGCACAGGGTCGGGCGGTGCTCGACGGCCGCGACTACGTGATCCCGGACGACGTGCAGTCGGAGGCGGAGTCGGTGCTTGCACACCGGGTGCGCGTCGGCCGCGACGGGTCCCAACGCGAACTGGTCCGGGACGCACTCACCGCCGTGCCGGTCGAGTGACGATGCGGCCGACCCGACGCGGCTACGGTGCTGTCGCGGTCATGCTCGCGGCAGTGGCGTTCGCCGCCCACTCCGGCCCGCGGTCGCTGAACGCGGTCGCCGGCCCGGCGCTGGTCGCGCTCGGCTACGCGTGGATCACGCTCCGTCGCCGCGACGAGCCGACGGTCGTCCGGCGGAAACCCGCCCCCGGCTTCCCGGGTGAGACGCGAGACATCGAGCTTCGCCCATCGACCGGGGGCCGCGCGACCGTGACGGACGCGCTCGACGACGGTCTCTCGCGGGTCGCGTCGACGGCAGACGGTTACACGGTGAAGCTCCGCGAGCGCGGGCCGCAAACGCTCGGGCCGGCGACGGTCCGCGAGACGGACGCGTTCGGCCTGCTGGTCCGTCGGACGACCGCCGGCGGCGAGACCGAGGCGCTGGTGTATCCGGACGTAGAGCCGCTGACGCCGAACCGGACGTTCCGTGGTCTCGTGGACCGGGCGGGGTCGCCCGAGCGGGACGCCTTCAAATCGCTGCGCGAGTACGCGCCCGGCGACCCGCTCCGCAACGTCCACTGGAAGTCCTCCGCGAAGCGAGAGCCGGGTGAGTTGGTCGTCACGCAGTACGCCACGCCCGACGAGGGCGCGGTCACGGTCGTCGCGGAGGCGGCTGCCGGCCGTGCGGACGCGATGGCGAGCGCGACCGCGAGCATCGTCGTCCATCTGCTCGATGCTGGCGTCGCGGTCGAGGTGGTCACGCCCGACGGCTTCACCGACCGCGGCCGCGGCTCCGAGGGACGCGACGACGCGCTCGACCTGCTCGCGCGCACCGGCCCCGGACAAGTCGGAGCCGACGGCGACGTGCGGGTGACTGCGACGGCAGACACGGTAACCGTCGAACTGGAGGGGCAGTCGTTCCCGTACGCGGAGTTGCGGGGCGGACGGGAGGAGACAAACGCCGCGACGGAGGTGGCCGCACAGTGAGCACGGCGACGCGCCGGCTCCCGGTCGTGGGTAGCGTCGACGCCGGCCGACTGCTCGCGACGGCGGCCGTCGGCCTGACGATGGCGACGTATCTGAGCGTGCTCCGGTACATCGTCACGGTCGCGGGCGAGCCGTCGCAGTTCGCACTCGCGCTCGCCGGGTCGCTGCTCGTGGCGACCGCTCTCTCGCGGCTCGTCCGGCCGCGAACCGCCGCCGCGGTGACGGTCGCGCTGCTCGCCGCCGGCAGCTACTACTACTTCACGACGCTTCCGGCGGCCATCGATCCCTACGAGGCGCTCGGCCCAATCGTCGCCGACGCCATCTCGATGCTGTCCGGGCTGTCGATCCTCCGTATCGTCAACGCCGGCGTCTGGGCGCTCGCGATCACCCCCGCTCCGACGATGTTCGCATGGTATCTCGCCCTCCGTCGGCACTATCTGGCGGGCGCGGCCGTCGCCGGGACGACGCTCGGCCTGCTCGTCCTCACGGGCGACGCCGGTCCGGCGACGACGCTCATCGGCGCGGTCGGGGTGGCCGGAGCGGCCGGCTTCGGTGACACGACGCGCACGACGGAGTCGGTCGCCGTCGACGACGCCCGCCGCGACGTGCTGGTCGGCCTCGGTGCCGTCGTCGCGACGACGAGCGCCGTCGACCTCGTGCCGGGACAACTGGACGTGGGCATCGGCGGCTTCGACGCCGACTTCGGCAGCGGCGGGACGACCGAGGCGAATCTGCTCGGCAGCGCGGAACAGATCGAGGTGCAGGGAAGTATCTCGCTGTCGCCGGCGGTGCGGTTCACCGTCGAGAGCGACGTCGGGGGGTACTGGCGAGTCGGCTCGTTCGACCGGTTCACCGGCGACGGCTGGGTACGAACCGGCGAGACGCAGCCGTACGACGGCGAGACGCTCGACGCGCCGCCCGGCGACAGCCGGAGCGTCCAGCAGACGGTTCGGCTGAAAGGTCGCATGGGGAACATGCCGGCGCTGTGGCGGCCGTACGTCGTCGAACAGAGCGACACCGGCGCGGACGTGCTTCCCGACGGGAGCGTCAGCCCCGTTCGGAGCTTCACGGACGGCGAATCCTACACCGTCGAGTCGCGGATTCCCTCGGCCGGGCCGCGGCGGTTACGACGTGCGGGAACCGGCTACTCCGAGGACGTCCTGAACCGGTACACCGCGCTCCCGGGCAATCTCCCCGACCGCGTGGCTGAGCGGACGGCCCGCGTCACCGCCAACGCGGAGAATCCCTACGACACGGCGCGCGTCATCGAGCAGTGGCTCGCGAACAACTACGACTACTCGCTCGACGTGTCGAAGCCGTCGGGCAACGTCGCCGACGCCTTCCTCTTCGAGATGGACGCCGGCTACTGCACGTACTTCGCCACCACCATGGCAATCATGCTTCGGACGCAGGGGATTCCCGCGCGGTTCACGGTAGGGTACACGCCCGGCGAGCGGGTCGGCGAGCGCCGCTGGGTCGCGCGCGGTCTCGACGCCCACGCGTGGGTCGAGGTGTTCTTCCCGGAACACGGCTGGTTCCGGTTCGACCCGACGCCGAGCGGCCCCCGTCGCGCCGCGGAGAGTGACCGCATCAGCGAGGCGCGTGCGCTCAACGAGTCGAACGTCGACACCGACGAGACCGGCCCGGAGGAGTGGTCGGCCACGCCGACCGAGAGCGGCGAGACATCAACGAGTAACGCGACGGCGGACACGGGCGCGATACAGACCGAACAGACCCCGGGGGTGAGCCGGCGGCTGACCGAGGCTGGACAGACAGCGGGCGGGGACGGCGACACGAGTGACGGCGTCGACCTGCCGTCGCTGCCGCCCCGCGAGCAGTTGGCGCTCGGCGCGGTGGTCGCACTCGGGGCCGCAGCCGGCGCGCGACAGACGGGACTCACCGACCGTGCCTACCGTGCGGTGTGGCTCCGCTACCAGCCGCGGTCGGACCCCGTGACCGACACGCGCCGGGCCTACGACCGGGTCGAGTACGCGCTCTCGCGACAGAGCCGGCCGCGCCGCAACGGCGAGACGATTCGTGCGTACGCCGCGGCCGTCGGTGACGAGCGCGTCCGCCGGGTCGCACGCCTCTACGAGCGGGCGACGTACGCCGGTGGCGTCAACGAGACGGAGGCCGACGAGGCGGTCGCGCTCGCCGACGAGATAGTCGGTCGCAGTCGTCCGTAGCGCGTGTCCTCCCGACAGTGTTTAATACGGAGACTCTGTATTTTCGCGCGTAATGTCGGAAGTCTGCTCGACGTGCGGATTGCCTCAGGAACTCTGCGTCTGCGAGGACGTTGCCAAGGAGTCCCAAGAGATCGAGATCCGCATCGACGAGCGCCGATACGGGAAGGAGGTAACGATCATCGACGGGTTCGACCCGAACGACGTGGACATGGACTCGCTCTCGTCGGACCTCAAGTCGAAGTTCGCCTGCGGCGGCACCGTCGAAGACGGGTCGATAGAGCTACAGGGGAACCACACGGGACGCGTGGAAGACTTCCTCCGGGACAAGGGCTTCAACGTCGCCTAACCTTTTGCCGTGATCCCCGCTCGTCAGTGCATCCGGACAGCGACGCCGTTAGAACGGCGCGTCCGGCTCGGGGCCCTCGTCCGTTGCTCCGTCGCTCTCTAACGGGCCGTCGGCCTCGCGCCAGCCGTCGATGCCCTCTGCGAGCGATTCGACGGTGCCGTCCGTCCCTTCGTAGGAGCCGACGAGTCGCGCGGCCTGCACGGACGCCTTCCCGTGCGGACAGACGGTGACGACGCGGTCGGCACCGTTCAGCTCCTCGACGCGGTTCGGTAGCTCCGCGAACGGGATATTTCGGCTCCCCGGAATGTGTTCCCGCGTGAACGCCTCCGGCGGTCGGATGTCGACCACCTCGACATCGTCGCCGCTCTCGACGAGTTCCACCAGCTCCGCGACCGATATTTCGCCGTCCATACGTGTCGGTGCCGCGTCGAGAAATTAAGCTACCGGGTTACGCGCCGGCTTCCTGCAGGGCGTCCTCGATGTCGTCGCGCTGTGTGACGCCGACGAACCGCTGGACGATGCCATCGTCGTTCTCGACGACGAGCGTCGGGAGCGACCGCACCTGATACTCGTTGGCGACATCCTGCTCCTCGTCGACGTTCACCTTCTCGAAGCTCACGTCGGGGTACTCCTCCTCGACCTCTTCGAGGATCGGGTCCTGCGTCTTGCACGGGCCACACCAGTCGGCGTAGAAGTCCTTCAGGTTGACAGTCATACCGAACGTCGGTAATCGATCCGCGCTGTAAAGCTTTTCCCACCTGCTCGCCGGTCGCACACGGTCCGGTCGCTCGGTGGATGCGGAAGACTTACACCGCCTACCTCGAAATAAAAGGTATGAGCAGTGGTCAGAACTCCGGCGGGCTGATGTCCTCTGCCGGACTCGTCCGGTACTTCGACAGCGAGGACCGCAACTCGCCGACCATCGACCCGCGCAGCGTCGTCGCCTTCGGACTCCTGTTCGGCGCGTTCATCCTCGTGTTGAACGTCGTCGCGTAGGCCGGTCGTCGCCCTTTTTTCCGTCCGTCACGTACTGAGCGCCATGACTCTCACGGCCGGCGTCATCGCGGTGCAGGGTGACGTGACCGAACACGCGGTAGCGATCCGTCGGGCGGCCGAACGGTACGGCCGCGACGCCGACGTTGTCGAGATCCGCGACGCGGGTACCGTCCCGGACTGTGACGTGCTCCTCATGCCCGGCGGCGAATCGACGACCATCTCTACGCTCCTCGCCGAGGAGGGTATCGACGCCGAGATACGCGCTCACGTCGACGCCGGCAAACCGGTGCTGGCGACGTGTGCCGGACTCATCGTCGCCGCGACGGACGCGGACGACGACCGCGTGGCGACGCTTGACCTGCTCGACGCGACTGTCGACCGGAACGCCTTCGGCCGGCAGGCGCGCGCCGGTCATCGACGAGGTCGGCGACAGCGTGGCGGTGCTCGCGGAGTGGGACGGCCGCCCCGTGGCGGTCCGACAGGGACCGGTCACCGCCACCTCCTTCCACCCGGAGCTGACCGACGACTTCCGCGTCCACGAACTGGCCTTCTTCGGCTCGGCCGAGCGGACGGCGACGAGTGGCGAGCCGACGGAGCCGTAATCGGCTTACCGACGGCCCACTTCCCCCTGCTATGGACGCCTTCATCGACGGGGTAAAAGTCGCGAACACCCCGTCCGGCACCGTCCCGGTCGTGCTGGTCGGGGTCGAGACGGCGGAGTCGGTACTCCCCATCTTCGTCGGCTTCGACGAGGCGATGGCGGTTCGGCGCGGTCTCGATGCGGCCGACATCGGCCGCCCGCTCACCCACGACCTGTTGTTGGATGTGACGGAGGAACTGGGCGGCCGGGTCGAGCGCGTCGAAATAACGGATCTCCGCGACGGCACCTACATCGCCGACCTCCACCTCGACACGCCGCGCGAGGAGGCCGTCGTCGACGCGCGCCCCTCCGACGCGCTCGCGCTCGCCGCGCGGACGAACGCCCCCATCGGCGTCGCCCCCGACGTGTTCGACGCCGGCAAGGAACTGCCCGCGGAGTTTGAGGAACTCTCCGACATTCGCGAGGTCGTGACCGATGAGTGACGCCGACTCGGACGTGCTCCGAGAGCTGTTCGAGGTGATCGAATCCCGGAAGACCGAACTCCCGGAGGACTCCTACACGACCCGGCTGTTCACCCACGAAAAGGGAGAGAACTACGTGCTGGAGAAGCTTGGCGAGGAGACGACGGAGCTACTGCTGGCGGCGAAAGACGACGACCGCGAGGAGCTGGCCGCCGAAGCCGCCGACTACGTGTACCACCTGCTCGTCCTGCTCTCGATGAAGGGGATGGACCCGTCGGATCTGCTCACCGAACTGGAGTCGCGGCGCTGACGGCGTTCGACCTGTCGCCCAGCCTCACGCGACGTGTGTCTCCACGCTCACCTCACCGTCAGCGGCGTCGACGGTCATGATGGAGACATCGGGCGCGGGGTCGGCACCGGTCGCGCTGCCCGGATTGAGCAGTCGGTAGCCGCCGTGCGTCTCGTCGCGGCGCTGGTGGGTGTGGCCCGAGATGCCGACCGTGAGCCGGTCGTCGGCCGCGTGCTCGTCCGTGATGTGTGCCACGCGGTCGTCGTAGGTGGCGAGTTCGCCGGTGCCGTGGGTGACGACGAACCGGACGCCGCCGGCGTCGAGCGTGGCGACTTCCGGCAGGTCGAGGGTTCGCGGGTCGATGTTGCCGACGACGGCGGTGAGGTCGGGCGCGTACTCGCGGACGGTCGCGAGCGCGTCCGCGGAGTCGAAATCGCCCGTGTGTATCACGTGGTCGACCGCGCGCATCTCGTCGACCACCCAGTCGGGGATCGCCGTCTCGCGGGACGGAACATGTGTGTCGCCCATGACGACCAGTTGCATGCGTGACCGTACGCGTCCGACAGCAAAAGCTTCCGCGCCGGTACCAGCCGCTCGGACATCGACGATCCCGTGACGCTCCGGGGCGACACCGACCACGGCTCGGCGTGGCTCTCGCGGTTCGCGCTTGACGCGCCCCGCGAGCGCGCGACGGCCGCCGACGAATCCGACGCGGTCACGGCCGTCGTCACCAAGCAAGGGGTGCTGGACGCGGCCGGCGTCCGGTCGCCGAGACGCACGCCGCGAGGGCCGAGTGAGACTCTCATCATCCCAAACTATTGGGGGTCCAAAGGCGAAGACTCCGAGTCAATCCAGTTACTTCGCCGTCAACCCGCCGAGCGCTCAACGCCAGCGACGAATACGACTCTCGTTCCCAAACAGCTTAGGGGACGTTCTTAATCAGATGTGGCCTATACATTCTGTTGGCGTCCCAGCCCAGTCGGCCGGCGGACGCGACGTGAACCGGGCCTGTGCCGAAACCGGCCGACTCACCCCCCACCTTACCCTACCCCCCACCTCGCCCGGTCACCCTACACGTTCTCGCATAGTTCGTACTCTCGCGACTAATCCGTCCTACGCGTGATACCGAACACGTTCGGGGAACGAAACAGACAGTTCCAGCGCGTACCATAGAGTGTCCCGAAGTGAAACCGACTGCGGCCACGGGCCGAACGGTAATGCCGATTCGTCGTCGGCGTCGGTCGTCACCCCCCGTCCGACGCCGGCAGAACCGGCGCTGGCCCACTCCGGTCGCTCGCCGCATACCACCCCCACCGCGTGCGACTGGCGGTTTCGTGTCGGGGCGGCTCACGGTGGTTCGACACGGGTAGGGCCGAACCACCACCACTGCTGTGCCATGGTGCTCGCTCATCGCGCGTCTGTACTCGGACGCCGGCGCGATGGCCGCACGCCGGTCGTCCACTCTTCTCGACCAGAGTAGCAACGTTTAGTGGCTCGCTCGTCGGAGGATCAGCCGGTGGCGATGAGGAGAGTTACCCCCTCCGAGCCCCGTGTGACGAGGCGTTTACCCGAGCCACCACCCTTTACCGACGACGCCCGATTCGAGAACTCGTTTCCTACGAAGCGTCCTGAGTACTCTCCGTAAGCGGACGGATTACCGACAGAGCCATCACACGCTGCACGGAACCGAGCGAAGTGAGGTTCCGTAGCGTTCACGAGAGCGAAGCTCTCGTGCAGCCCGCGAGAAACGCAGAGCGTTTCTCGGGACGGACGACGACTACCGCGCGGTGAGCAGCGTGGCGCCCGCGAGCAGACGAAGCGAACCGCGCGACTGGAGGAGCCCGCGCATATTTTCCCCAAGTTTTTGCCGGCAGCGAGGCGACGCAGTCGCCTCGGCCCGTGCGAACGGCCTCCGGCCGTGAGCAGAGGCCGGAGGCCCCCGTGCAAAAAGTGGGTTTACAGCCCCTGCCGCTGACAGCTCCCGCAGAGATTCTCCTCTTTCACATCAACCTCCCGCACCGTCGGCGAGAAGTTCATCACACAGCGGTTGTTGTCGCAGTGTTCCAACCCGAGCGTGTGGCCGATCTCGTGGACGACTTCCTTGCGGACGCGGTCGGAGAACACCTCGCCAGTGGGTTTGTCCGCGAGCCCGCCGTCCGAAGAGGTCTGGAGCCGGTGGGTCGAGATGACGCTGCCGTTGCCCGAGAGGTACGCGAGGCCGAACACGTAGTTGCGCCGGCGGTAGTAGAGGTCGTTGGGCGTGATGGCGATGTTTTTTTCGCCGCTGCCTGTCCGGGAGGCAAGTTCGATGAACTCTTCCGCGCGGTACTGTTTGCGGGAGGTGTCATAGGCCGTCTCGGGAACCGACTGGGCTTCGTGGATCGTTACCTCGCAGTCGTAAACCGACCGCAGCCCCGAGGACGCCTGCCGCTTGACCGACGCGGGGACATCGCCCACCGGAACGATGTCGACGTGCATGCGAAACCGTTAGGCCAGATGCATAGTAAGGGTTCCGCCATGACAGGCGGCCGGGCCACGCTCGTTGATGCCCTCGCCGCGCGCGCACCCGACCACGCCGTCGAGATCGGCGTCGGCTCCCGGCCGGCCGTCGCCGCCGAACTCGCGAGCCGCGGTCGCGAGGTCGTCGCCACGGATGTCGTCGAACGGTCGGTTCCGGAGGGCGTTCGCTTCGTCCGCGACGACGCCGTCCACCCGGACCCCGCTGTCTACCGCGGCGCGGACCTCGTGTACGCGCTGAACTGTCCGCCGGAACTCCAGCGCCCGGTCGTGGACCTCGCGAGAGACGCGGACGCGACGTGGGCGTTCACGACGCTGGGTGGCGACCCGGCGACGGTGGACGCGAACCCGCGAACCCTGCCGAATGGGACGCTCTTTACACCCACCGTGCGGAACGACCCGGTAGGATGATACGGGCGGATGCGGTCGTGCTCGACATCGATGGGGTGCTCGTCGACGTGGCCGACTCCTACCGACGCGCAATCGTCGAATCGGTCGAGCGGGTGTACGGCGACGGCATCGACCGCGAGGAGATACAGCTGTTCAAGGACGCCGGCGGCTTCAACAACGACTGGGAGCTCACCTACGCCGCGGCGCTGTACGTCCTCGCGCGCCGCGCCGGCTTCCCGCTCTCGCTGGAGACGTTCACCGACAAGGTGAGCGCCTCGGGCGGTGGCCTCGGAGCCGCCGAGACCGTCGTCGCGGACCACCTCGACCCGCACGACCGCGAGCAGGTGTACGCCGAGTGGGACTGTGACCGGCTCCGCGCGGTGTTCCAACAGCTGTATCTCGGCGCGGAGCTGTACCGCGACATCGAGGGAAGCGAGCCGGATCTGGACGCGCCGGGCTACATCCACGACGAGCCGACGCTGCTCGCGTCGGACGTGCGCGAGGAACTGTTCGAGCGATTCGACGTCGGCGTCCTCACAGGTCGGCCCGCGTCGGAGGCCGCCATCGCGCTGGACCGCGTCGGGCTTGACCTGCCCGACGACCACCGGTTCACGATGGACGACGACCACCCCGGAAAGCCCGCGCCCGACGCGCTCGTGACGTTGGCCGACCGGTTCGACGCCGATTCCGTCGCATTCGTGGGCGACACGCTCGACGACGTGGAGACGGCGGTCAACGCCGCCGAGACCGACCCCGACCGCGGCTACCACGGCGTCGGCGTGTTGACCGGCGGTCTCTCCGGCGGGACGGGCCGCGAGAAGTTCGACCGAGCGGGCGCGAGCGCCGTCCTCGACTCGGTCAACGACCTCCCGGCGCTGCTGGAGTGAGCTGGCCCGGCGGACGACCGACCCGACGGTGTCGACGATCAGCACGTCGCTCGAAGGTGGCACGGTGACGAACCCGTCCAAGACCGGTGAGTGATTCCGGTCGCGCAACCCTTAGGCCCGCCCCGCCCGCAGGACAGGTATGCGAATCGCACTCCTCGGCGGCACCGGCGACATCGGACAGGGACTCGCGCTCCGGTGGGCGCGCGACTCGAATCACGACATCGTCATCGGCTCTCGCGACCCGGAGAAGGCGCGTGAACGCGCCGAGACGTACGAGTCGGACCTCGAAGCGGTCGGTCACGACCGGAAAATAACCGGCTTCGAGAACGCGATGGCGGCCGACCGCGCCGACGTGGCCGTGCTCGCCGTCCCCGCCTACCATATCGCGGACACGGTGGAGGCCGTCGCCGACCGACTCGACGACACGATCCTCGTCACGCCGGCCGTCGGCATGGGCCGCGACGACGACGGCTTCCACTACAACCCGCCGCCGACCGGCTCCGTCGCCGCGCTCGCCGCGGACAGCGCCCCCGACGGCGTGCCCGTCGTCGGCGCGTTCCACAATCTCGCGGCCGGCCGACTCATCGACCTCGACGCGGCCTTCGACTGGGACACGCCCGTCTTCGGCGACGACGCGGACGCCAAGGCGACGGTGATGGGCCTCGCCGACGACATCGAGGGCCTTCGCGCCGTCGACGCCGGTGGCCTCGCCAACGCCGCCGAGATAGAGTCGCTCACGCCGCTGTTGATCAATCTCGCCCGCGAGAACGACGACCTCCACGATCTGGGCGTGAAGTTCTGGTGACTCGCCCACGGCCCGGCGGCAGGGAGACGGCGCGTGTGACCGGTCGAGCGACCCTCCTCCTCGCCGCGCTGGCGGCCGTGGCGTGGCTCACCGGCCGCCCGTTCGTCTTCCCCAGCCTCGGCCCGTCGGCGTATGCGCTGGCGGTCACTCCCGACGACGAGACGACCCGTCCCGCGCGGGTCTTCGGCGGCCACGCCGTCGGCGTCGCGGCGGGACTCCTCGCCTACCATCTGTTCGCGTCGGGCGCGAGCATGACTGCCTACCCAGCGGCGACCTCGGCCGTCGGGGCTGGACTGGCCGTCAGCGGCGTCGTCGCGCTCGGCCTGACGACCGCCGGGATGCTCGTCACTGACCTGCGGCACGCGCCCGCCTGTGCGACCACGCTCATCGTCGCACTCGGGCTGTTGACGACGCCGGCCGAGACCGCGAGTATCCTGCTGTCGGTCGCTGGGCTCCTCGCGCTTGACCGACTGCTCGCTCACTCCTCGAACGGCAGTTCGACGTCGTAATCGACGGCCTCGACGGCCGCGTCGAGCACCTCGTCCACGCCGTCGCCGGTTTCGACGCTCATGTAGCGGTCGCCCTCTGCCGCTCGTGACTCGTCGGTCTTGTTGCAGACGGTGAGTACCGGCGTGTCGTCGGCGAACATCGCCGCCACCTCGTCACGGAGCGCGATCTGCGAGTCGAGCGGATAGCCGCAGTTGCCGCTCGGGTCGAGGAGGAACACAACCGCGTCCGCCAAATGCGTCAGCGCGGAGACGGCCTGTGCTTCGATGTCGTTGCGGTCCTCTGCCGGTCGGTCGAGGACGCCGGGGGTGTCCACGAGCTGATAGCGGATGCGGTCGCGCTCGAAGTGGCCGACGCGGATCTGTTTCGTCGTGAACGGATACGTCGCCACCTCATTCGAGGCGCGGGTTACGCGGTTCACGAACGATGACTTGCCGACGTTCGGATAGCCAGCGACGACGATGGCCGGCTCGTCCGGACGGATGTCTGGGAGCGTCCGCAGTTCGTCGCGAGCGTCACCGATAGCGAGTAAGTCCTCTGCGACGGATTCGGTCACGTCGGCGTATCGGGCGAACGCCTGCTTGCGGAGTTTGCGCGCGGTGTCGGTGTCGGCGTTCCGGAGGCGGCTGTGGTACTCGCTCTTGATCTCCTCGACTTGGCGCGAGGCCCACATCACCTCGTTGAGATGCTGGCGGAGCGCGTCCACGTCCAACGCCTCGCGGCGCACGACGGCGTCCGCGAGGTCACGGTAAAAGGGGTCCAGATCGTCGAAGTCCGGCCACGAAGTGACGACGTTGCCGAGATTATCGGAGAGGACGTTGCCCGCCGTCTGGAGCATCGACTCCTGCGCCTCGATGCCCTCCTTGGCGTGGCCGGCCCGCGCCCCCCGCGAGAACGCCTTGTCGATCAGTTCCTCCGACCGCGGGGTCGTCGGAAGCGATTCGAAAACACTCATTGAACGAACTTGACCACCGACGCGTATAAGCGCGTCCGTCCGCCGGTAGCTCATACTAATTGAATCGCAGTCGAATTGCTCGTGGAACGGCTGGAGACATCTCGAAAGCCCCCTTGCGTCACGCGACCGGTCTGCCACCTTGCGGCCGGTAGTGCTCAGCTAAGTCCGGATGAGCCGCCAGAGCCAGAGTAACCAGCTTGGAAGCCCCCGCCGGCTCGACTCCCGGGCCTCGTTGCGGTCCTCGGCCTTCGGCCTGCGGTCCTTACGTCGGCCGGGTTCGTCGAGCCACCGGCCCCTTCCAGTCCCACCCGTCCGCACTCGCGCGGGCAGCCATCGCCTACCTGAATACCATAGTGCGGCCCACGCCGAGGTTTTAATCGTCGGAGCGCCAACGACAGGTATGTCCGAGATCGACGTGGACACGCTGTTGCCGAACGGACGCGTAAAACAGGCCGTGCAGGACGGCGAGATGACACAGCTCACCCGAGGAGCGGGCAACCAGTACGCCGAGACGGGCGACACCTTCGAGCTGAACGGCGAGACGTTCGAAGTGGCCGAGGTTAGCGAACGGAAACTCGGCGACATGACCGACGCCGACGCAAAGCGAGAGGGGTCGGAATCCCTCGACGCGTACAAACAGCGGATGCAGCGCGCCCACGGCGGCAACTTCGAGTGGAACGAGGACGCCGACGTGTTGACGTATCGGTTCGAGCCCCGGGCGTAGCTGGTTGCGGCGCGCACGTATGCACGGACCGACGCCGTGTAAGCTGGAGTCTACGGGCCGCTCTCGGTAGCAGGCCAATCAGGAGACATAACGGTACGCCTTTCCGTGGCGACTTGGAAGCCCGAGGTAATGTCTTCGGAGTACGATCAAATTGAACTTCCCGACGAGGGCTCGAAGGTAACCTACGAGGACGGCGAACTCGTCGTTCCCGATGACCCAATCGTCCCCATCATCCACGGGGACGGCATCGGTACCGATGTCGGACCGGCGGCTCAGTCGGTACTGAACGCCGCCGCCGAGGCCACGGGCCGAGAGATCAACTGGATGCGCGTCTACGCCGGCGAGACCGCCCGCAAACGCTACGACGAGAACCTCCCCGACGACACCGTCGACGCGCTCCGGGAGTTTCGCGTCTCCATCAAGGGGCCGCTCACGACGCCCGTCGGCGCCGGCTTCCGCTCGCTGAACGTCGCGCTCCGCAAGAAGCTGGACCTGTACGCCAACGTGCGCCCGACCTACCACCTCGACGGGGTCCCGTCGCCGGTGAAAGACCCCAGCGAGATGGACATGGTCAACTTCCGCGAGAACACGGAGGACGTGTACGCCGGCATCGAGTTCGACGCCGGCACCGACGAGGTTCAGCAGGTCCGCGAGTTCATCGAGGAGGAGATGGGTTTCGACGCCACCATCCACGACGGCCCGGTCGGCATCGGCATCAAGCC
>PXSB01000002.1:0-807 GCA_003023185.1 Halobacteriales archaeon QS_9_67_17
GACGGGCGAGGAGGTGACGACCGTCTCGGAGGGGCAACAGGTCATCTGTCACCCCGTGATGACCTGTGGCACCTGTCGCCCCTGCCGGCAGGGCGAGGATATGTACTGTGAAAACGTGGCCTTCCCGGGGCTGACACACGACGGCGGCTTCGCGGAGTATCTCGGCACGAACGAGCGGGCGGTTATCCCGCTGCCGGACGGCGTCGATCCCGCCGAGATCGCGCCACACGCCGACGCCGGCATCACGGCCTACCACGCGGTGAAGAAGGCCGTCGCGGAACTGAACCCCGGCGACACCGCGGTCGTCATCGGCGTCGGCGGACTCGGCCACATCGGCGTCCAGTGTCTCGACGCCATGAGCGCGGCCGATATCGTCGCCCTCGACCTGAAGGAGAGCGCCCGCGAGTTGGCACGCGAACTCGGCGCGCGGCACGCGCTCGACCCCACGGACGACGTGCGGAGCGAAATCGACGCCCTCACCGACGGCACCGGCGCAGCACAGATACTCGATTTCGTGGGTGCAGACGAGACGACGGCGCTCGGCCCGGACATCGCCGCGGCGGGCGGCGACCACCACGTCGTCGGCTACGGCGGTCACGTCCACGAGCCGGCACAGACGCTCGTCGACGGCGAGATGGCCTATCGGGGCACGCTCGTCGGCCGCTACACCGAACTGCAGGAACTCGTCGCGCTCGTCGAGCGGAGGGAGGTGGACCTACGAACCAGCCGCTACGACTTGAGCGAGATCAACGCTGTCGCCGAACGGCTCGAACACGGCGACATTGAGGGCCGGGCAGTCATCACGCC
>PXSB01000002.1:891-20088 GCA_003023185.1 Halobacteriales archaeon QS_9_67_17
AATCGGCTGGGGAGGCGTGTGGCTGCGGTCGGCGGTGCGGTTCCCTAGAATCGCGCTAGCAGGACTCCTGTCTGAGCTAATCAACATGAGCAGGACTCCCGCTTGTGCCGGTCAACACAGGCAGGACTTCTGTCCGAGGCAATCAACATAGGCAGAACTCCCGTCCGAGCCAGTCAACACAGAAGCTAACCAACTCGACACACGTTACCTAGTCACAAGTTAACATTTATATCTACACCACCATCGACGAAACCGTGGCCCGACTCGAGACCCACTACGAAACCCTGAGAGCGAGACACGGCTACGATACGGTCGACTTCGGGACCGGCGATATCCCACCCGACCGTCTCGCCCGGACGTTCGCCGCGGTCGATGGCGACGCGACCGACCTCACCGACGACGACACGCTGCTCGCGACCGGCGTCGGGATGACCGGCCCGCCACATCTCGGAACGGTCGGACAGATACTCACGATGACCCGGCTCCAGCGCGCGGGCGTCGACGTGCAGTTCGTGCTCGCGGATCTGGAACCGTACCACGGCGGCCACTCGCTCGAACGGGTCCGGGCACTCGCCGACCGCTTCCGTGCGTTTGCGTGCGACTGTGGCTTCGACCCGGAGGGGCACGGCGACATCGACGGCCTCCGTACGCAGGAGGAGGCGAGGGAGGTGATGCACACCGCGCAGTTGCTCGCACCCCACTACGACGCGAGCCACCGGGTCGAGACGGAGCCGACGGCGTGGGAAGGCGCGGTCAGAGAGGCGTACGAGTCAGCCGAGAACGATACCAACGGACCAACCTCCGAGGCCGCGACCAGTCACAGTGCCGTCCTCCACCGCGCGGACTTCCTCCACCCGCTTTCGCACGGCTACGACCGCGTCGTGCTCGGGCTCGGCGTCGACGAACACGGGCTGACGCCCGCAACGCGCGCCTTTCTCGCGGTCGTGCCCGACGAACTCGCTACGGGGGAGATTGCCGGACTCCACGCGCGGATGATCACTGGACTCGGGGACGCACCGAAGATGGGTCGGAGCCTCCCCGGCTCTGCCATCCACCTCGGAATGGATCCCGAACGAATCCGCGAGCGACTGACCGGCTCTGGGGTCGACGCGACCCGTCCGAACGATTCGCTCGCGTTTCAGGCGATGTGTCTCGCCTCGAACTACGACGCAGTCGACCTCGACCGCATCGAGACCGCGTGCCGGGAGGGAGGCGAGGAGTGGGAGCGGGCGAAACGCGAGTATGCAGAGTTTGTCACGAAACTCGCGGTACGGTGGCAGGCCTGTTAGTCTCGCACTGCGGCCAGATGCTCGCGCGCCTCCTTGCGTGTCATCCCGTGGACGCCACACGCGCAGGCGAACAGCTCCGGCTCGTCGGCCTCGATCCGCTCGCGCTCCTGCTCGACGAGTTCACCGCCCTCGTAGCCGAACCGGATGCGCTCGCTCGGCTGGACGACCGCCTCGACGGCGTGGTCGGCGTCCGGGTCGGGGTTCGCGATTGCCTCGGCGTGTTCGGCCTGCATCGACTCCTTCCATTCCCTGAGCGTCGCCTCGGGGTCGCGGTCGTCGCTCACGACCCGAGCGAGGGTCGCCACGGCAAAAGCCGCGTCGGCTTCGCGCGTCTCCCCCGCGCCGCGAGCACGGGAACTAACACCGTCCCGGGCGAGCGACGGGTATGCAGGAGACGTTCGACATCGGCGGCGACCTGACCGTGAACCGGCTCGGCTTCGGCGCGATGCGGCTCTGCGGGGACGGAATCATCGGCGCACCCGACGATGAGGCGAACGCGCGTGCCGTCGTCGAGCGTGCGCTCGAACTCGGCGTGGACTTCATCGACACGGCCGACTCGTACGGTCCCGGTACGAGCGAGCGCCTGCTCCGCGAGGCCGGCGCGCCCGCGGAGGCCGTCGTGGCGACGAAGGCTGGCTTGCTTCGGGAGGCGGGCGGCGACTGGCTCCCGCACGGTGCCCCCGACTACATCCGGAATCAGGCGCTCGTCTCGCGGGACCGGCTCGGCGTCGACACCATCGATCTCTACCAGTTCCACCGGCCCGACCCGGACACCGACTTCGCGGAGAGCGTGCAGGCGTTCGCGGAACTGAAAGACGAGGGGTTCGTCCGCCACGTTGGGCTCTCGAACGTCACCGTCGACCAACTGGAGCAGGCGCGCGAGGTCGTCGAGGTCGCGACCGTCCAGAACCAGTACAACGTCGCCCACCGCCCCGAGGCGGACGAGCGCGTCCTCGACGCCTGCGAGGAGTACGACATCGGCTTCATCCCGTGGTATCCGCTGGCGGCCGGTGACCTCGACAGCGTGGGGGGCATCGACGCGATTGCCGAGCGGCACGACGCCACGCCACACCAGATCGCGCTCGCGTGGACGCTCCACCGCTCCGAGGTGATGCTCCCGATTCCGGGCACGTCGAGCGTCGACCATCTGGAGGCGAACGTCGCGGCGGGCGACATCGAACTGAGCGACGAGGAGATGGCGCGACTCGACGCCGCCTGAATCGCCGCGTCACCGATCACGACTCGCCGCGTCGGACGCACGTACGACCCGGATTTTTGTGAAATCGGCTCGGAGAGTCGCTATGGACGACTCGGTGTTCGTCGGCGCCCACTGGAGTTCGGCGGGGTGGGTGGCGGTCGCATTCGGCGACGGCGCAAGCGCGACCGTCCACGAGGAGATCGGTCGGCTGTGGGCCAGCGTCGAGGACCGCGTCGAGCGCCTGCTCGTGGACGTGCCGGTCGGGCTAATCGAGGAGGGCGACCCCGAGCGGCCACCGGACCGGTTGGCCCGCGAGATACTCGGCGACGCCGGGGACATCACCACGCCGCCGGTCCGGGAGGCGACGCGAAAGCGACGCTATCCGGCCGCACAGCGCGTCATGCGCCGGAAGGCCGACGCCGACCTCTCGGAGGCCGCATTCGCGGCGAGCGACGCTATCGCCGCCGTCGACGAGTTGCTGAGCGAGGTGCCGGAGGCGCGCGACGCGGTCGGCGAGGCGCGGCCGGCGCTGTGTTTCCACGCGTTCGCCGGTGGGTCGCCCGAGCACCCGCGGTCGACTGCCGGCGGCTACGCCGAGCGGATGCGCGCCCTCGCGGAGTTCGACGCCGACGCCCCGCCGACGGTCCAGTCGGCAGCGGAGGACGTGGCCGGGACGGACGCGCGAATCGAGGACGTGCTCGACGCCGCGCTGTTGGCGTACACCGCCCGCCCCGGACCGGATGAACTGCGGACGCTCCCGGCGGAAGCGGAGGCGACGACGGACCCGACCGGCCTGCCGATGCGACTGTTCTACCGGAGCGAGGGGTCGCTCGCGTGACGTGGGCGGCGCACAGGAGTATGTGCTCTCAGATCACCTGTCGGCGCTCCTTGAACGTGACCGTCTTGTCCGCGGTTTCGACGGTCGTGACGACCGTGACCCAGCCGTCCTCGTTCTGGACCTGACTCGCCTCGCCGAGGGTGAGTTCGACCCGGTTCGTCGAGGTGTGTTCGCCGCTGGCCGCCATCGAGCCGACCCGCTCGGTGCCGCTCCAGACTCGGTCGTCCGACGAGGTGCTGTTGCCCGCGTACATCTGCGTGTACACCGTCACGTCCGACGCGTCCGTCTCCTGATCGTTGTACAGCGTGGCCGTCACGTCACGACAGGTCTGGCCGCACTCCTCGATACTGTCGATGCCGAAGGAAAATGGCGGTGCGTCGGCCGTGGCGGTGCTCCCGTCGCCGCCGCCCGATCCGTCGTACACTGTGCCGGTCGATTCGGGCGTCGGGGCTGGCGTCCCGCTGTCGCCGCCCGGAGCAGGACCGAAGCCGGTCACGGCCGCGCCGACGACAGCCCCACCGACGACGAGGACGACGAGCGCGCCGAGGAGTTTCGTGTTCACATCGGGCCTTCGGAACGCCGCGACGAGTAATTTCTGGCCGGGTGGAAAGGGGTGTTTAGCTACGCGAGTCGTCACTCGACTGTGCAACCGCGGTGGGTGGGACTGAAAGGGGCCGGGCGCTACGGGAAGCACGGCGACGTAAGCCGCGAGGCGACTCCGTCGCCTCGGCCCGCTCGCGCGGCACCGCCGCGCGAGGACACCGCAAGCCGACCGCAGGGAGGCTGTGGAGCACAGCGAGCCGCGCGACCGTAGCGCCCGGGGGCTTTCCACACCCTGTCACTAGCTGATCCAACTGCATTACTATTATCTGAATACTACCAGCCGGAAAGGGCTTGTCGGGGGACGCGGATGGAAGAGTATGCTCCGCAGCGTCCGCGAACGGGGACCGGTCGGTCTCGTCCCGCTCGCGTGGGGGTTTGCGACGGCCGCTCACATCGGCGTGCTGGCCGACCGGACCGTGCTGATCGGCCATCTTGTCATGGCCGCGCTGTTGGCTGCCTTCGCCGTGCTGTCGGCCCGGGAGATGCGCACTCATCCCGTCCTCCGGGCGTGGCTGGCGGTCATCGTCGCCGGCTTTCTCGTCACGCTCGCCGGCGCGTACGGTGTCGCGACCGGAAACGCGGGGGCGGCCCGGTTCGCCGTCGCCGGCTGGATGCTCCTGCCGGCGATGGCGCTTGCCTACACCGGCAGCGTCCTACCGCGCGACGAGCAGGCCCGTGCGTACACCGCCGGTGCCGCGCTGTCGGGACTCGGAACCGTCCTCTTGGTGGCGAATCTCGGGCCGCCCGTGGTCGCACTGTCTGTCGCCGGCTTCGGACAGACGCTCGGGATCGGCGTTGCAGTCGCCGAATACTGATAGATCGCGGCGTCGCACGCTTCAGACTCACTCCGCGAGACGACCGTCACTGTGCGCCACAGTACCGTGGTAAGACGGGCTCACGCCCCGAAGTTTGCCCGAATCGGTTCGCCGTGCGCACCTTGGTCGACCGGCGCGTATTCAGCATTGTATGTCGCTCACACGACGGACGCTGTTACAGGGCGTCGGAACCGCTGCGGCCGGTCTCGGCGGGCTCGCGGCGGCGACAGAGACGGCCACCGCGGGCGGGACGTACCGCCGCATCCCGGTCGACACACACACGACACTGTTCGACGTTGTGGGCACCCGAGAGGGGCCCTTCGCCGTCGGTCTCGAAGGCACGCTCGTCCGCCGCGGGACGGAGCGGTATCGGCTCGTCACGGACGGGTATCCGTTCGGGGGACACACACACCTGTACGGCCTCGATGTCACCGGTGACGGTCGACGGCTCTGGATCGTCGGTGACGAGGGCACCGTCGCCGAGTACGACGTAGAGACCGGTGAGATACGCCGGCACGAGATCGGAGTCGGCGACCGGGCACTCGTCGACGTTGGCGTCACCGGCCCCACGGGCGAGGGGACGGTGTACGTCATCGACGGCCGCGGCAACGTGTTCTACACCTTCGATTACGGCGGCACGTGGGAGCAGTACGACCTCGGCCACGGGACGCCGACGGTCGCGCTCGACCGGTTCGGCGAGCGCGGTGGCGTCGTCCTCGACATCGACGGCTGCGTGTTCCGGACGCTCGACGGGACGACGTGGGAGCAGTTCGAGACCGAGGGGCTGGACCGCTACATGTTCGACATCGCCGGCCAGCGCGAGTACGGCACGATAGTCGGCGAGGACGGTCTCCTGATCTCCGGTGACGAGACGGAACGCCACTGGCACGTCCTCGGGGACGTGGACCTGCTCGGCGTCGACTACCGGACGATAGACATGTTCGGCGTCACCATCGGCTTCGGAGGGACGGTGTTCGAGTTCCACGAGGACTGGCGGCGGGTGGAGCTACCGGTCGAGTTCCCGCTGTTCGGCGTCTACGTCGGCGATCACACCGTCATCGTCGGCGCGGACGGCGGCATCTTCGAGCGGCAGTGAGCCGAGCGGCAGGATGAGCGTCGACGAGAGAACCGATCCATCCCTCACCATTCAGTGTCATTTAGTGGTTTTCAGAGCCAAGTACTATACGTGGGTAGCGCGTACGGTGTAACAATGACGGCGGATCAACCCGGTATGCCGTGGGCGGACCTGTTCGACCCCGAGTCGGTTGCGGAGGCCAGCGAGGAGGCCGTCGGCCGACAGCGAGAGCTACTCCAGCAGATGCTGTCCATGGGCAATGCCGGCGCGACCCGTAACGATCTCACGGGACTCGATGCGCTCCGTACGGACACGGGTGCGTTCAAGACCCGCGTACAGAGTGGCGGCCGAATCTCCATTCCCGATGCGGAGCGCGAGGCGCTCGACATCGAGGAGGGTGATATCGTGCAGACCATCGTGGTGCCAGTCAGCCGCAATCGCGACGAGGAGACACAATCATGACAAACGACCAAATGTCGAGTATGTTCGAGATGCAACATGGTATCGTCCAGCAGAACCAGCAGGCTGTCGCCCAGTTCTTCGACGCCCAGCGGACGGCGTCGCAGGCAGTCGTCGACGCCCTCGAAAGCCTCCGCTCGGCACAGGAGCAGAACGCGGAACTCACCCGCGACGCGGTCCACGCCTACGTCGACGCTCTCGAAGAAGTCGCGCCGAATGCCGACTTCTCCGTCGTTCGCGAGCAGATCGACGGGAACCTCGACCAGCTCGAAGACGTACAGGACGACACGTGGGACGGACTGCTCGACGCTATGGCGGACGGTCAGGACTCCGTCGAGGAGTACGGCGAGACGTACGGTGACCTCGTGGAGTCGTCGTTCGACAGCTTCCTCGACGCACACGAAACCGTCGCTGCGGACCTCGAAGACGCCGAAACCGTCGAGTTCGCGGGGTAACGACTTCAAATCGTCCGCTCGGCGAGCGCGGAACTCGCGCTTTCTCCGAAATCTGGCTGTCGAGCAGCGGCGATAGACATACGGAAGTGCGTTAGATAAGGCCACGCATGGGAAACCAATCGGACGCGGAACCGTGGACCGAACTGCTGTCGGGGATGAACGACCAGTTAGCCTCGGCAATGGAGGCGAACATGCAGGCGCAGAACGCGCTCGTCGAATCGTGGTCGGGCGCGCTCGGGTCGGCCGGTGACGACGCACAGATGGGGGACGGCATGGAGGGGTACGCCGGCGCGTACGACGTCTGGATGGAGGCCGCCGACGAGGCGATGCAGAAGGCGGCGGGCGCAACGGAGGGCGAGGACCTGTCGCCGAACGAGTTTCGGGATCTGTGGCTCGGTGCCGCCAACGAGGCGTTCAAGGAGGTGATGTCGACGGACGCCTTCGCCGCGGCGACCGGCGAGCGCATCGAGGATGCCGTCGAACTCCGGCAGGCGACCGACGAAATCGCACAAGGAACGCTCCACGAACTCGGCTTCGCGACGGAGGGTGACGTGCGCGAGGTCGGCGAACGGCTCGTCGAGCTCGAACGCCGCCACCACGAGGTGGAGCGGAAACTCGACCGCGTGCTCGACCACCTCGAAGACGAGTAAGCTAACCCATCCTAAAGGGGTGGACTTTCACCATGGACTCCCACTCTAACCGAATCCGGTACGGGTTGAATCCCGTTCGCGTTCAGCATCCCGGTGTTCAAGCGCACGCCTACGAGTGCGCCTCCCTCGCCTCCGTTCTGGTTGCGAAGGAGTCGATAGCCGATGTTCTTCGCTGCGTTGTAGTCAGCGTGGTTCTCATACCCACAAGACTGACAGCAAAAGGTGTCCTGCGAACGGCGGTTGTCCTCGTGGGTGAAGCCACACGACGAACACCGCCGCGACGTGTTCCTTGGGTTGACCTGCTCAACGTGGATGCCACGTTCCTCGGCCTTGTACGAGACGTACTCGTACAGCCGCCGGAATGCCCACTCGTGGAACTTCCGGGCGTTCGCCATCCGGTCACGGATGCCCGTCAGATCCTCAAAGGCAATGACGGTACAGCCACTCTCAACCGCCTCATCAAGCAGGTCGTTCGCCACACGGTGAAGGTACTGCTTGAACCGGCCCGTCTCCGTTCGCCCGACCGCTTGGATATTCTCGTGAGCGTCTCGCGTCCCGCACTCTTGGAGCGACGTGCGGCGCTCGACGTACTCCTGTCGCCAGTGGTTCAACTCATCAGCCGTCCAGAACGCACCGGTCGAGGTGACGGCAATGTTCTCAACCCCGAGGTCCACGCCGAGAACCGTTCCGTTCTCGGCTGGGTCCGAGTCGGCCACGTCCGCCTTTGTTCGGACGTGGAGGTAGAACGAACCACGGTCGTAGTGGAGTGTCGCGCCGGTCGTCTCCCACTCGTCGCTCCGCAGATACTCGGAGTGGGGCGTGTCGCGGGTTTCGTCGGGCAGAACGTACTCGACGGTGACGCGTCCATTAACGGTAGAAAGCGAGGCGTGGTCGCTGTGGAACGTGGCGTTGCGCTGGTTGTAGTCCACGAACGGCGTGGAGAATGTCGGCAACGAGGCGTACTCGCCCTTCGACCACGTCGCCACGACGCCTTTGAGGGCGTCAACAGCCCTGTCACGAGCCGATTGGACGTGGTTGCTGTGGAGTCGCGTCTGGTCGCGCACGTCGTCGTAGGTCTGCTCGTGGAGGATGGACAAGCGGGTTTCGGCCCACTCACCGTCCCACGCGGCATCTACGACATAGTTGGCGGCCCACAGAAACTCGTCAATCGTCTCGTGAAGCAGGCCCGCTTGTTCGTCGGTCACGGCGAGTTTGACCGGAACGGTGCGGCGGACCTCCATACACATCACAATACGACACATGCTCAAAACCCTTAATACGAGACGGTGGGGGAGTCGACCCTACCATCACCGGCAGTCGTGTAGCCAGCCGAGCGCACTTTCTCCCACCTCTGAAGGGGTGGGTTTCCGCGCTGTACCACTATGAGCGACTCAGATCCAAACACACTCGCGATGCAGGGACAGACGTGGGAACAGGCGAGCGAACTCGTCGAGGCGATGGGGTCGGTGCCGGACGCCAACGAGACGATGGCAGACGTGGAGGTGGGCCAGACCCCAAGCGAGGTCGTCTACGAGGAGAACAAGCTCGAACTGCTTCACTACGAGCCACAGACCGACGAACAGCACGACGTGCCGATACTGATGGTGTACGCGCTCATCAACCGGCCGTACATCCTCGACTTACAGCCGGACCGCTCGGTCGTCCGCACGTTCCTCGAACAGGGGTTCGACGTGTATCTCGTCGACTGGAACGAGCCGTCGACGCTGGACGCCTCGCTCGGCTTCCGGGACTACGTCGACCGGTACATGGACAACTGCGTCGACGTGGTGCGGGACCGCTCGGGACAGGACGCCGTCAACCTCTTCGGCTACTGTATGGGCGCGACGATGAGCGTCGCGTACAGCGCGCTCTACCCCGAGAAGGTGCGAAATCTCGGGCTGATGGCCGCGGCGCTGTGTTTCCACGAGGAGGGTGGCATCTTCGGCCAGTGGATAGAGGAGGGCGACCTCGACTTCGAGGCGATGGCGGACGCCTTCGGCACCGTCCCCGCCGAACTGCTCGATCTGGGCTTCGAGATGAGCGAACCCATCGAGAACTACGTCGGCAAGTACGTCCGCTTCTTCGAGAACATTGAGGACGAGGAGTTCGTGCGCAACTTCGCGCGCATGGAGCGGTGGATCGACGAGAGCATCGACATCCCGGGCGAGATGCTCGTCGAGTTCATCGACGCGGCCTACCGCGACGGCAAACTGTACGACAACGAGCTGTACGTCGGCGAGAAACACGCCGACGTGGAGAACCTCGAGATGCCCATCGCGCAGGTGGTCGCCAGCTACGACCACATCGTGCCGCCGACCGCCTCGACGGCGTTCAACGAGGTCGTCCCCAGCGACGACATGACGGTCTTTCGGGAGGACACCGGCCACATCGGGCTCTCCGTCTCCTCGCGGGCCCACGCCGAGCTGTGGCCGAAGGTGTGTGACTGGTACGCCGAGCGCTCACAGACCGACGAGGAGAGCGCCACTATCGAGATCGAGGGCGAAGGCGAGCCGGACGACGAGGCGGCGAGCGCCGAGTTGGAGACCCTCGACGGCGTGGGGCCGGCGTACGCGGAGCGGCTTCGTGACGCTGGCGTGGCGTCCGTCGCCGATCTCGCCGCGAGCGACGTGGTGTCGCTCGCCGACGAGGCCGACGTGCCCGTGAGCCGACTCGAAGGGTGGATCACACAGGCCCGAGACGAGAGTTCGTGACGAGGTGTCACACCGCACATTTTACCAACGTTCGGGCTTCAGAGACGGTAGCATGAACGCAGATGGCGCGACGTTCGCCGAGTCGGGCCGGAGCGGGCGGCTGTTCCGCGAGTGGGACCGCGACGAGTACGAGCTGGTCGGCATCAGCGGCACCTCCGGGGGCGCGTTCAGCGCGCTGATGGCGTGGTACGGCCTCGTCTCCGAGGACGAGGAGCGCGCTATCGAACTGCTCGATTCCCTCTGGTCGGATCTCGCCGCGGACGACTTCGGCGACTGGGTCGCCAACAGCTGGATGGTCGGGCTGAAGTGGATGGAGAACAGCGTCTTTCCGCTGCCACAGCTCAGCCCGTACCAGAATCCCAGCTCCGGACTGGGGAAACGAGGGATCCGACGCGTTCTCGAACGGTACGTCGACTTCGACGAGATTCCGGAGCTGTCCGGTCACGACACGCCGGAGCTCGTCATCGGAACGGTGAATCTCAACGCCGGCGTCTTCGAGACGTTCACCAACGAGGACGTGACGGCGAAGGCGATCCTCGCGTCCGCCGCCCTGCCACAGATGTTCGAGGCCGTCGAGATCGACGGCGACAACTACTGGGACGGCGTGTTCTCACACAACCCGCCCGTCGAGGGGCTGATGAACGTCAGCGTCGACCGCAAGCCGGAGGAGCTGTGGGTGATCCAGATCAACCCACAGGAGCGAGATGTCAACCCGACGTCGCTCAACGACATCCTCGACCGGCGCAACGAACTGTTCGGTAACATCTCGCTGAATCAGGAGCTTCGCACCGTCAAGCGCGTCAACGAGTGGATCGAGCGGGGCGACCTCTCGACGGAGAACTTCACGCGCACGGAGATTCGGAAGATACCGCTCGGCGAATCCTACCACGCCGCGACGAAGTTCGACCGGAGCAAGCCGTTCATCGACGACCTGCTCGAACTCGGGGAACAGCGCGCCGCGGAGTTCTTGGACGATCTCGAACCGGAGAGCCCCGTTCCGCGCGCAGACGGCGGCGGGTGACGGCCGCCGGGCTCGCTTCGCTCGCGGAGAGTAGTGGGTCCGGGCAGAATTGAACCGGAGTTGGACGTGCTCGCGGTGCTGCGCGCGACCGACAGGGTTCACGTCCGCGGCCGTCTCGCACACGTTCGCTTCACTCACGGTGCTCGATGGGTCCGGGCGGAATTGAACCACCGGTCTCTTCCTTGTAAGGGAAGCGTCATACCACTAGACCACGGACCCGCGTTCGGAGCGAATCGGTCAGGCGGAATAGCCCTTACGTTCCCCGTCGACGGCCGAACACTCCTCGGGCGACGAATTTTGCACCCGCTAAGATCCCCGTGCATAGGGCTTATTTTCGCCTGAGCCCAGTAACAAATGTGAATTCGTCTGCGTCTCGTCGGAAACTCTTGGGGAGTATCGGGGCTGGAATCAGTATCGGATTAGCTGGGTGTGCTGGTCTCGGCGGTGGCAACCAGACCCTCTCCATGCTCGACTGGGGGTACGTGTACAGTAACGGCGTCATCGAGGCGTTCGAGGAGCGCCACGGGGTGACGGTCGAACGCCAAGCCGCGCAGAGCTCGGCAGAGAGCCTCGCACAGTTGCGCGCCGGCCGGGCGGATTACGACATCGTCCCGCTCGGCAACTACGCGGTGAAGCCGGCGATGGAGGACGGCCTCATCCAGCCGCTCGACCTCGACCAGATCCCGGCGTACGAGGAGGTCTTCGACTTCCTGAAGGCGGACTACTTCGAGCAGGACGGGGACGTGTACGGGATCCCCCGTAGCTTCGGGCAGACGCCGCTGGCGGTCAACGCCGACCGCGTCGACACGGACGTGACCGCGCTGGCGGATCTCTGGAGCGACGACTTCGCCGGGGTGGCCGGCGGTCGCGACGACGCCCGACTCCAGACGCTGTACCGGAACGCTGCCTTCGGGGAGCCGTTGAACCCGACCAGCGAGGACGAGGTGGACTTCGAGGCGTTGCAGTCTGACTTGGTCGACCGCTTGGAGGGGACGGCCGGCCTCTGGAGCAACGGCGGCGAGTCGGAGCAACTCATGCGTAACGGCGAGGTCGGGGTGCAGCCCGTCTGGAACTACGTCATCCAGAGCCTGCAGGGAGACCTCCCGGTCGAGCGCGTGTACCCCGAGGAGGGGACGAAGGCGTGGTTCATCCAGTACTGCGTGCAGGCGGACTCGGAGAACGTCGAACTCGCGCACACGTTCATCCAAGAGTGGTACACGCAGATGGGGTACGAGTCCCTGATGAAGCCGAGCAAGATCGCCGTCCCGAGCGCTCGCGTGTTCGAGGAGAACGACGTGGACCGGACGGCGTACGGTCTCGACGACCCCGACCAGTTCATCTACGAGGAGCCGAAGCCGCAGTCGCTCATCGAGCGGTACACCGAGACGTGGAATCAGGCGAAGACGGAGGCTGACCTGCAGTGAGCGCGCTCGCTGTCGAGGGGTTGGGGAAAGCCTTCGCCGGCGAGCACGTAGTCGAAGACGTATCGCTCACCCTCGAACGCGGCGAGTTCTTCTCGCTCATCGGGCCGTCGGGCTGTGGGAAGACCACGACGCTCCGCATGCTCGCCGGACTACTGGACCCCGACAGCGGAACGATCCGAATCGACGGGCGCGACGTGACCGACCGGCCCGCCCGGAACCGGGCGACGAACATGGTGTTTCAGGAGCTCGTACTGTTCCCGCACATGACCGTCGCCGAGAACGTCGCGTACGGTCTCGCACGGAGCGGCGTCCCGAAGCCGGAGCGGCAGACGCGGGTCACGGAGGCGCTCGACCTCGTCGATCTCGGCGGCTTCGGCGAACGCGACCCGGCCGACCTCTCGGGCGGACAGCGTCAGCGGGTCGCGCTGGCTCGGGCGCTGGTCAACGACCCCGAAGTGCTGTTGCTCGACGAGCCGCTGGCGTCGCTGGACCGGGCGCTCCGCGGAGAGATGCAGCGCGAGTTCCGCCGGATCCAGCGGGACAGCGAGACCACGTTCCTGTACGTCACCCACGATCAGGAGAGCGCGATGAGCATGTCCGACCGCGTCGCTGTCATGCGAGCCGGGGAGATCGTCGACAGGGGACCGCCCCGGCAGCTGTACAGTCGTCCGCGAACCCGCTTCGTCGCCGAGTTCCTCGGTGACGCGACCGTCCTCGACGGCGAAGTGGTGAGCCGCGACGGAGGCACGGCCACCGTCGAGACACAGGCCGGGCGGGTGAACGCGATCAGCGAGACGGCCAACGACCACAGCGACTCGGTCGCCCATCCGGCCCGAGGCGGTCACACTCGGCGACGGCGACCTGACGGGCGAGGTGGTCGACGCGGCCTACAAGGGGTTCTACGAGGAGGCGACCGTCGACTGCGGCGGCGCGCGACTGACGGTCCGCCGCGAGCGCAGCGCCGGGGGATCCGCCGTCCGAGAAGCATCGACGGACGGCGGTGACCCAAGCCGCGACCGTCGTTTCCGCGTCGGCAAATCCGTCTCGTTGCGCGTCGACCGCGCGGTGCTGGTGGAAGATGGCGACGGCTGAACGCCGCTTGGACCGGCTGGTCGCCAGCGGTCCGGCGCTGCTGGCGTTGGCGTTGGGCGTGTTTCCGCTGTTGGTGCTGTTCGTCGAGAGCCTCGGCCCGGGACTCGGACCGGCGAACTACGCCGAGGCGCTGAGTCCGCTCTATCGCGGGGCCCTGACGTACTCGATTGGGGTCGGCGTGGCCGTGACCGTCGTCTGTCTCCTTATCGCGTATCCGGTGACATACTGGCTGGCACACCGGTGTCCGGCGCGGTATCGGCTGGTCGGCTTGGTCGCGTTGACGCTGCCGCTCTGGCTCAACTACGTCGTGCTCAACTACGCGTGGGTGTGGATACTCGCCCGCAGCGGCGTGGTGAACGCGGTTCTGGTGAACGCCGGGATACTGGGACAGCCGCTCGAAGTCCTGTACACGGAGGTATCGATGGCGCTCGGCTTCGTCTACATCTACCTGCCGTACGTCGTGTTGACGATGTACGTCTCCATGGAGCGACTCGACCAGCGGCTGATGGCCGCGGCGAGGGACCTCGGCGCGACCAATCTCCGGGTGTTCGTGGACGTGATCCTCCCGCGCACGCTGCCGGGCGCGGCGGCGGCCACGCTCATCGTCTACGCCCGCATCGCGGGCGCCTTCGCCACCCCGGAGATCCTCGGGAGTCCGGGCAACGTGATGGTCGCGCGGCTGGTCGTCCAAGCCGTTCGGGAGTACATCAACTACGGGTTCGCCGCGGCGCTCTCGTTCGTCTTCCTCGTCGCCGTGCTCGCCAGTCTCGCAGTCGGGGCGCTGTTCCCCCGCGTCAGGAGGGAGCTGCGCCAATGGTGACCAGTCTCGCCCAGTTGTCGGAGCGCGGGGCCGGGCGGTTCCCCGGCGTCGTCGTGGCGCTGACGCTGGCCTTCCTCTACGGGCCGGTCCTAGTCGTCGGCTACCTCTCGCTGTCGCCGACTGCACAGCCGACCATTCCGCTGGACGCGCTCTCCCTCCGCTGGTACGGCGAGATCGCACAGAACACGCGGTTCGTCCGGTCGCTGGTGAACAGCCTCGTTATCGGCGTCGCGGCCGCCGTCGGCGGAACCGGACTCGGACTCGCCGGTGCGTACACCATCACCCGAAGCCAACTCTCGGCGACGGCTCGCCGCGGTCTCGCGCTGGTCATCGCGCTGCCGCTGTTCGTGCCGACCGTCGTCGTTGCTTTCGGCATCGGCCGCGCCAGCGCCATCGCGGGTCTCGGGTTCGGCTATCTCCCGGTGATCCTCGGCCACCTGTTCTGGGTGTTGCCGTTCACGACGTTCCTACTCGCGGCCCGCTACGCGGAGCTCGACGACGCGCTGTCGGCCGCCGCGGCCGATCTGGGCGCGAACCGCCAGACGGTGTTCCGGACGGTGACACTGCCGCTGTTGCGCCCGGCGCTGACGGCGAGCGCCCTGTTCGCGTTCGCGCTCTCCTTCAACGAGTTCCTCATCACGTTCTTCCTCGCCGGGTCGTCCGTGACGACGGTCCCGCTGGAGATATTCGGCAAGGTACGCATCGGCGCGACCGCGTTCCTCAACGCCGCGAGCGTCGTCGTCCTGCTGATCAGTGCCGTCGCCGCCGGCGCGGCGTCAGCCCTCCGGAAGCCGGTTTAGCCGGGGAGATTTGGGTGTGACACGCGACCGCCGGGGATGGTCGGGCGTGACGCAACACATTCGAGACCAGATTCTCACCGGCGCGGCGGTGTTCGGTGACGTGTACGGTCTCGCGACAGGGAGAGCTACGCAACCGGAACGGCGGAACCCATCGAACGGTGGGGTTTCCTGATTCTCACGAGGGTCATGGTAGCAATCGTGGTCCGGTAGTGGTCATCGACGCGCTGAACGGGTACACCCGTAGGAACGTGATTCGACTGCGTGCTGTCGAGCGGGTGACGCTGGCGAGCACCGACAGCCGCTGGTACCTCAGCGTACGTCTTGCAGGTCGGGATGGCCGAGGTGGGCTTCGAGGTCCGGTGGAAGGTCGGTCGTCGCAACATCGTCCGTCGCGTCGTGCATCCGGTCGCGAATCCCCTGCCAGTCCTCGTGTCTACAGAGAACGTACACCGGAACCGCGTCGAGTCCCAGAATCGACGCGATTGCGAACCGGTGATTGCCTTCCGTCCAGTGGATCTCGCCGTTCCGTCCGATGACCACCAGCGGTTCGAGGTGATTGGCATACGCGTCCTCGAAGGAATTATCGTCGGTCGCTTTCTCGTGTGTCGCGGCCGCGTTCGGTCGATACCCTTCTCGCTCGATACTGTGGAACAGTTCGTCGATGTACTCGCACCTGACGGCTCTGAACTCTTCCAGACTCTCGTATCCTCGCACCGTCTCGCCGCGCTCGAACTGCGCTTTCGCCCGTCGGTACAGCGCCGTCTCCTCCCAGTCGCGTCCTTCCTCGAACCGTTGCTCCAGCCCTCGGTACAGCGTCGTCTCACGAAACGGCCGGCAGTGCTCCTCGCGGTCCCAGTCGCCGCCTTGCACTCTTCCGAGTCCCCGGTCGAGACGGGGTTCGTCGGTGTAGTAGGTCACGTCGTCGGGAGAGATTGGGAGTAGCTTCCACGGGTCCGCCGGTGCGTCGTAGGCTCGCCCGTTGGCGTGGTGGTGCCAGCGCGTGCGACGCCGGAACCGGCCGAGGTTCATCCTATTCTGGCGTGGCGTCCGCTGTGCAAACCTGTTCCGGTGTCGGGGCACTCCACCGCCTCGGGACACCCCTCGCTGTCGACCGTCGCTTTGTTTTGAATATTTGAACGAAGGCAAATTATTTGCACCACGTGGTGCAAGAGCTAATACGATGGCTGACTCGAATCCGGAGTCGTGGACGGAGCGTATGAGCGGACGCGAGCGCGTTCGGCACGTCGTGGAGTTACTGGACGAGCCAACGCCGGTACAGGAGATCGCGAACCGGGCAGACGTTTCGCGCACGACAGCCGACGACGAACTCAAGCGGTTGCAGAGCGACGACTGGGTCACTAAGACGACCGTCGACGGGACGAAAGCGTACGACCTGAACCCTGTGCGGATGCTCTTCGACGAAGTGACGGACCTGATCGAGGCCCACTCACGTGACGAACTGGAGAGTCAGCTCACGAAGCTAAAGGAGGAACAGGAAGGGCTGGCGACGGAGTACGGCGTCAGTTCGCTTGATGAGTTCCGGCAGGAGCTCGCTGACGGGGGGCTTCCGGCCAAGGAGCTTCGTGAGCGTCGCAACGTGATCGCCACGTGGGAAACTGTCAACACGGATCTCCGGCTCGTGAAACACGCTCTCCAACTGTATGATGACATCATGGAACTCTCCTCACCGCGGACCGACTCGTCCTCGACACTCGCCTGATGGTCGTCTTCCTCGCTAATCGGGCGAACCTGCAGAGCAAGCGGCTCCACGACAGGATTCAAAATCGGCTCGGCGGTGAGTTCGAGAACGTCCGACGACGGCGTGCTGAACCGCGTGAGCCCGGCCCGTACCGTGTCGTCGCTGAGATGGACCCCCGCCAGTTCCTCGGTGACGATACGTATCCAGCGGTGACCACGCGGGTTGAGGTTGGGTTTCAACTGCAGACAGGGGAGCCGCACGAATACTATTGGTTCAACTGGATCGAACCAGAGAGAAGTCTGCTGGTAAGCTGGCACCAAGACGACACGCACGACGACCTCGGCCCAGTTCATCTGCAGGTCAACGACGGCGCGACGCCCGTCGCGCACGAACCAGCGCAGTTCATCGACTCACATCCGCTGGACGTCGTCGAGCACAGACTCACCTCGCTTCGAGACGCAGTCCTCGCTGTCAAGTGGGAACAGGGACGACCCGTTGGACTTGATTCCGCTACCACGGGACGTGAGTAGGCCCGCATTTTGGTGAGTTCTGAGCGACACCAGAGGTCAGGTAGTCACTCGTGTACCTGAGTATGTACACAGGTACGTACGGGAGTACGTATTCAAGATTCTCTGCGCAGTAACAACTGAGTGGATCGAAGTGCGACCACAGTCGCGGCTCGCGGTCGGTAACTCGGGTCCAAGAAACGCTGGAAAATCGCCCGCGCAGCACCGCAGGCATTTGAACTCTGAGTCTAATGCCGCCTCTCAGCATTTGAAGCGTTTATTACCATCAAGTATCAGGCGGTGAGACGATTCAGTTCTGCAACTGTGACCCGGTACGTGATCTTGTGAGTAATCGATACGGTCTTCGAATTCGCCTCGCAGATCCTCAATCTCTCCGTCTTCACTTGCAGCTACCCCACACGCAATAATTTGCAGAGGAATAGAACTATTACGTTCGAGCGAGTACTATCGCGTATGTCACCCGAAGAGGCGTCCAACGACGAACCCGAGTGGGTGGGGACGTGGAAGGAGCACGCGTCGGCGTTCGATCGGGTGAAGTCAGTCACGATGACACTCTCGGAGCCGCAGCCCGCCCCGTGGATCGCTGAGGAGGCTGCCGTCTCCCCGAACACGGCACGGGATCACCTCCACCGACTCATCAATCTCGGCGTCGTAACGGTGACCGAGAACGACGGAACCCGTCGCTACTATCCGGACCCACTGTACACCCGGCTTCGGGATGTTCGAGAGTTACTCCGAGGGAGGACAAAGCAGGACCTCTCAGAACAGGCCGCTGATCTGAAAAGCGACATCGCGGCCTGGGAGACGGAGTACGATGTTCACTCGCCTGACGTGTTACGCGAGCGGGCGACTGCTGACGACGTTTCCGCCGAGCAAGCGTACGAGTTCGTACAGATCGCGAGCGACTGGGAACTCGCCCGGTATCGGCTCTCGCTCGTGCAGGACGCCATCGAGAACTACGACACCTGGATGTCGGACCCGTCGTCGATCACAGTATGACGGGCGGACGGGACACGCCGGAGAACACACCCGACACCGGCGGTCACCGACACACTCACCCTCGTTTTGATTCCCGCGGTGAACGCGTTCGCTCCGATGGAGGTGCGAATTCGGGACGGGATCGTCACCACATCTTACGTGAGTTCCGCGGCGAGTTGGTGCGCCATCCCGCTGTTCGCTCCGTCGAAGGGGAACCGCCGAACGAGTATCGGGAACTACGAGCCGCCCTCGACCCGTCGTGGTTCGGTCGCGGTACAGAGACGGCGTCGCTCCGGGTAACGTGGATCCCGGATCCGACACCCGGCCCCGAAGCATCCGACCGCGCGAACGACACCTGGATGCGAACTCCGATTCGTGCGTACTACACCCTCCATTACAGCGAACCGGACGGGCTAGACTGCGGGTTCCACTGTGAACCGAATCCGCACGTGGACGGGTTGCTCCATTACCAGAAACGAGAGGACGCGAACGACGCGTACACGTACGAACCAGTCTCGTTCGGCGCACGCTCGGTGACCGGACTTCTGTGGGAGATGATGGACGCGCTCGGCGATCGGCTGGATCTCGATTGAGAGACACAGAGATTCGTTCACCGGAACACCGTGATTCGAGAGGGAAGAGACCGGCTAGCACCTACTGCGCGTACGCTACGCTCGCAGGCATTTGAACCCTGAGTCTAATGCCGCCTCCCCGATTTGAACGGAGGAAGACAGTCCTGCTCG
>PXSB01000003.1 GCA_003023185.1 Halobacteriales archaeon QS_9_67_17
TGTTCGTAGCCGTTCTCGACGAACTTCTCCTCGATATCTCGTAGCGTCACCTCGTAGCCAGCCAGCGCGGCCACCTCCGCGATGCCGTGGCCCATGTTGCCGGCACCGAGCACCGCGACCGTCTCGATGTCCTCGAACTGCATACGAACGCCTGTCACGTTGTGCGCTTCAACGTTTTCGTCGGCGTCAGCCGTAGGCACGCCAGAGATACCGACTCGCGTACGAGCGGTACGGCTTCCACCGGGTGGCGTGCTCGGACATCCCGGCGCGGTCGGTCTCGTCGAAGCCGTACAGCGTCGCCATTCCCTTGCGGATACCGAGGTCGCCGACTGGGAACACGTCCTCGCGGGCGAGCACGAAGATCAGGAACATCTCGGCGGTCCACTCGCCGACCCCGGTGATCTCGGTGAGCGCGGCTTTCACCTCGTCGTCGTCCATCGCGTCGAGTCGGTCGACGGAGAGGTCACCGTCGCGGAACGCCTCGGCGATGTTGCGGACGTAGCCCACCTTCTGTTCCGAGAGGCCGACATCACGAAGTGCCGCCTCGTCGGCCGCGAGCATCGCGTCTGGCGTCACCTCGAACCGGTCGAACAGTCGTTCCTCGATAGCCGCCGCAGAGGCCGTCGAGAGCTGTTGGTTACAGACGGAGACGACGAGTCGCGCGAACGGGTCGTCGGCCGGGTCGAGACCGAGTTCGCCGTGCTCGTCGATCAGCGGCGCGAGTTTCGGGTCGTCGCGCAGCGCCTCGTACGGGCCGGTCACGCCTGAGCACCTCGCGAATCGGGCGCCGATGTGCGGTCGCACATGTTCCGACGCGTGGCCGGGAGCGAAAAATGGGTGACGGACGGGGTCGCCACGGCTGGACGGGTTTTTGTGCCTCGACCCACACGGGCGAGCATGACGGAGCCCTTCACCTACGACGGCGGGAGCGTGCCCCCCGGCGAGACGCAGAACTTCCGCTACTCCGTCTCGGAGTCGTATCTGGGCGACCCCGTCCGGGTGCCGGTCACGGTCATCAACGGTGAGCGCGACGGGCCGACGGCGTTTCTCTCGGCGGCCGCCCACGGCGACGAACTCAACGGCATCGAGGTGGTCCGCGAGGTGGCTCACGACTGGGACCACTCAGACCTCCGGGGGGCGCTCGTCTGTCTCCCAGTCCTGAACGTCCCCGGCTTCATCGCACAGGAGCGGTATCTTCCCATCTACGACCGTGACCTCAACCGCTCGTTTCCCGGCGCGCCCGACTCGACGAGCGCGAAGCGCATCGCCCACGAGCTGTTCCGCAACTTCGTCGAGCCGTGCGACTTCGGGGTAGACTTCCACACGTCGACTCGCGGCCGGACAAACATGCTCCACGTCCGAGCGGACACCTCGGACCAGACGGTCGCGCGGCTCGCGAAGGCGTTCGCCGCGAATCTTGTCATCGACGGCGAGGGACCGTCGGGGACGCTCCGTCGGGAGGCGACCGCCGCCGGGACGCCGACGGTGACGGTCGAGATGGGCGAGGCCCACCGGTTCCAGCGCCCGCTCATCGACCGGGCGCTCTCCGGGACGCTGTCGGTCCTCGCGGAGTTCGGCCTCCGCGCAACCGACGCCGTGGCGTGGCCGGGGTGGCGCGCGGTCGTCGGCGACAGCAAGACGACGTGGCTCCGGGCCGACACCGGCGGCCTCGTGGAGACACACTACGAGCAGGGTGACCTCGTCGAGGTCGGCGACCGGGTGTGTACCGTGACGGACCCGTTCAAGCAGACCGCCGACGTGGTGACCGCGCCCTTCACCGGCGTGGTCGTCGGCGTGGTGAAGAACCCGCTCGTTTATCCCGGCAATCCGCTGTGTCACGTCGCCGAGGTGGACGACGCGGCGCGGCGCGCGATAGAGCGACAGCGGGCCGACGACGGGGACGCCGAACGAGTGTGATCGCAAGAAAGGAGCCGAACTGACGCGGGACTCGACGGGTACGGAGAAGGTAACTACTATGTCTCGGCGGCCCTGAAAGATCTATGCATGAGCCAATCGTACGACCGAGGCCTCGTCGAGGACTTCGGTCGGTGGACGGAGTTTTCCGCCGGCATGTGGGCGTGGATCTTCCACAAGTTCACCGGCTGGGTTCTCGTCGGCTACCTGTTCACCCACATCGCCGTCCTCTCGACGGCGATGTCCGGGCCGGAGGTGTACACCTCTACGCTACAGGGGCTGGAGTCGCTCCTCATCGTCCGGTTCCTTGAGGTCGGCCTGCTGGCCGTCGCCGTCTTCCACATCCTCAACGGCGTCCGCCTGCTGCTCGTCGATCTCGGGATTGGGTTGGAATCGCAGGATCGGAGCTTCTACGCTTCGCTGATACTGACCGGCGCAATCGTCGTGGCGAGCGTGCCGACGTTCCTCGCGGGGGCAGTATGAGTCAGCGCTACTCCTCCTTCGAGCCGAAGGGGACGCGCTGGCTCCTCCAGCGGCTGACGGCGGCGTTCCTCGTCGTCGTGCTCGCGTTTCACTTCATGCTGTTGCACTTCGTCAACCACGCCGCCGACGTGACGTTCGCCGGCACGCAGATGCGGATGCAGACGGCCGGCTACTTCGTCACGATGGTCGCGTTCGGCCTCACGGCGACGTTCCACGGCGTCAACGGCGTGTACAACGCGCTCGTGAATCAGGGAATCGACGGGACGGCCAAGGCCGTCGTGAAGTACGGTCTCGTGCTTGCGGGGCTCCTGCTCGCCGTCCAGATCGTCCGACTCTCGCTCGTCATGGCGGGGATCAGCCTATGAGCACAGGAATCACCAAACCAGAAGAGGAAGAGGAGACGGAATCGCAGGCAGTGGGGGCCGCCCGCGCCGCCGGCGAGAGCGCGTACGGACAGGCGCGGATGGACGAGTCGGAGATCGACGCCGCCAACGAAGCGTCACAGCGGCGCGCCCGCAGAGCCGTCGAGGACGCCGACCGCACGGTCGAACTGAAGGTGTTCCGCTACGATCCCGAGGTGCCGGAGAAGGAGGAGCCGCGGTTCGACTCCTTCACCGTCCCGTTCGCGAAGGGGATGACCGTCCTCGACGCGCTGATGTGGGCGCGCGACCACTACGACTCCTCGCTCACCTTCCGCCACTCCTGTCGACAGGCCGTCTGTGGCTCCGACGCGCTGTTCGTTGACGGAAAACAGCGACTCGGCTGCAAGACACAGGTGGCAGACCTCGCGGATGAGGGCATCCCGGGTGAGGTCCGTATCGAACCGCTCCCGCACGCCGAGGTGGTGAAGGATCTCGTCGTGGACATGGAGCACTTCTACGACCAGATGGAGTCCGTCGAGCCGTACTTCCAAGACGAGGACACCCCCGACGGACTGAACGAGCAGCGCCAGTCGCGAGAGAACCGCGAGAAGATCAAGATGTCCACCCGGTGTATCTGGTGTGGCGCCTGCATGTCCTCGTGTAACATCGCGGCGGGCAACAACGAGTATCTCGGGCCGGCGGCCATCAACAAGGCCTACCGGTTCGCAATGGATGAACGCGAAGGTGAGGACCTCACCGAGCACCGGCTCAACATCATCGAACAGGAGCACGGCGTCTGGCGGTGTCAGACCCAGTTCTCCTGTACGGAGGTGTGTCCGAAGGACATCCCGCTGACCGAACACATTCAGGCGCTGAAGCGGGAAGCGGTGAAGAAGAACCTGAAATTCTGGTGACGCGCAACAGCCCTAAGTCCATACGACCCCAATGACAAATAACGCCACAATGCACGAACACGATGTTATCGTGGTCGGCGGCGGCGGTGCCGGTCTCCGCGCGGCCATCGCGGCCGAGGAGGAGGGTGCTGATGTCGCTATCGTCACGAAGCTCCACCCCGTCCGCTCGCACACCGGTGCGGCGGAGGGTGGGATCAACGCGGCGTTGCGTGACGGCGACGACCCGAAGGACCACGCGTACGACACGATGAAGGGCTCGGATTATCTCGGTGACGCGCCGGCAATCGAGACCCTCTGTGAGACCAGCCCAGAAGAGACGATCCAACTCGAACACTGGGGGATGCCGTTCTCCCGCGAGGAGGACGGCCGCGTCTCACAGCGGCCCTTCGGCGGGCTCTCGTTCCCGCGCACCACCTACGCCGGGGCCGAAACCGGCCACCACCTGCTCCACACGATGTACGAGCAGGTCGTCAAGCGCGGCGTCACGGTGTACGACGAGTTCTACGTGATGGACCTGGCCGTGACCGACCACCCCGACCCCGATGAGCGGGAGTGTCACGGCTGTATCGCCTACAACATCAAGAGCGGTGACCTCGTCGGCTTCAAGGCCGACGGCGTCATCCTCGCCACCGGCGGCGACGGGCAGGCGTTCGACCACACGACGAATGCGGTCGCCAACACCGGCGACGGGTTGGCGATGGCCTACCGCGCCGGCGTGCCGGTCGAAGACCCCGAGTTCGTCCAGTTCCACCCGACGACGCTCCCGAGCACGGGCGTGCTCATCTCCGAGGGCGTCCGCGGTGAGGGGGGCATCCTCTACAACAGCGAGGGTGAGCGGTTCCTGTTCGAGCGCGGCTACGCGAACAACGACGGCGAACTCGCCTCCCGTGACGTGGTCGCGCGCGCCGAGTTGACCGAGGTGAGCGAGGGGCGCGGCGTCAACGACGAGTACGTCGACCTCGACATGCGCCACCTCGGCGAGGAGCGCATCGTCGACCGGCTGGAGAACATCCTCCACCTCGCGGAGGACTTCGAGGGCGTCGACGGCCTCGAAGAGCCGATGCCGGTCAAGCCCGGCCAACACTACCACATGGGCGGTATCGAGACGGACGAGAACGGCGAGACGTGCGTCTCGGGGCTGTACGCGGCCGGCGAGTGTGCCTGCGTTTCCGTCCACGGCTCCAACCGACTGGGGGGCAACGCGCTGCCCGAACTCATCGTCTTCGGCGCGCGCGCCGGCTACGACGCCGCCGGCCGTGATCTGGGCGAGGCGCGCATCGACACCGGGCCGGGCGCCCGCTCCGAGACGGAGACGGATCTGGACACGCCGGTGTCGCCGGGCGCGCTGGACGGGGCAGAGCCGGACGCCGTCGCCGACGGTGGTGCGCTCGCCACGAATGCGGAAGCCGTGGTCGAAGACGAACTAAGACGCCAGCGCGAGCGCGTCGAGACACTGCTGGAGCGTGACGGCATCAACCACGCTGAGATCCGGTCGGACCTGCAGGACGCGATGACGGAGTTCGTCAACGTGTTCCGTGAGAAGGAGGGGCTTCAGCAGGCGCTGGAGGCGATCCGTGACTGTCGGGAACGGTACCAGAACGTCGCGGTCGCGGACCCCTCGCGCACCTTCAACACCGATCTCCTGCACACCATCGAGACGCGCAATCTCATCGACGTGGCGGAGACGATCACGCTGGGTGCGCTCGCCCGCGACGAGTTCCGCGGCGCCCACTGGCGCAAGGAGCATCAGGAGCGCAAGGACGACGAGTGGCTCAAGCACACGATGATCTCGTGGAACGGCGGCGACCCCGAGGTCTTCTACACGGACGTTATCCTCGAAGGCGAGGAAAAGACGTACGAACCGAAGATCCGGAGCTACTGAGCCGTGTCGTTCATTTCTCTCACGAATCGACACACAGCGACGGCTCTGTCAGAAGCATCCAACCACCCACGCTCCATACGAGCATTCAAATAGGAGAACGGGACCAGCGCCTGCATGCGCTAACGAGCCGCCGACGGTGGGACGAGACGAGAGTGCGACACACCGCCGTTCGGAGTAGCGTCCGGAGCCGAGGGACTGGTCCGGCGCGTCCGTCGCCTGCTCGCCAAGCGGTACGTCTTTCGGGACGGCCCGACAGCCACCGCTATGCAGGCTGTCATCCTCGCGGCCGGAGAGGGCACTCGGATGCGCCCGCTCACGGACACCGTGCCGAAGCCGATGTTGCCCGTAGCCGACCGACCGCTGGCGGCCCATACCGCCGACGCGGCGGTCGCGGCCGGCGCGGAGCAACTGATCTTCGTTGTCGGCTATGAAGGGGACCGCGTTCGTGACTACTTCGGCGACGAGTATCGCGGGGTGTCGGTCGCGTACGCGACACAGGAGGAGCAACTCGGCACCGCCCACGCCGCCGCGGCCGCACGCGACCGACGACCTCTACGACACGGCGGCCGTCGAGACGCTGTTCGCGGAGTGTCCCGCGGTCGGTGCCTACGAGGTCGACGACCCACGGCCGTACGGCGTCTTCTCCGTTGACGACGGCAGGGTGACGGCCGTCGTCGAGAAGCCCGACGACCCGCCGAGCAACCGCGTCAACGTCGGCGCGTACCACTTCCCCGCCGAGGCCGCAGACTGGTTGGCCGACGTAGACGAGTCCGAGCGGGGCGAGTACGAGATAACCGACGTGCTCGAACGGATCATCGGTGCGTACGACGTGCGCGCCGTCCCGGTCGAGCGATGGCTGGGCGTCGGTCGGCCGTGGGAGCTGCTGGCGGCGAACGAGTGGAAGCTCGCCGACCTTGACCGCCGTATCGAGGGGGACGTGCACGAACAGGCAGAGCTACGCGGCCCGGTCGTCGTTGAAGCCGGGGCAGCGGTCGACGCCGGCGTCGTAATCGAGGGACCGGCGCTCGTGCGCTCCGGCGCGGAGGTCGGGCCGAACGCGTATCTCCGAGGAGCGACGCTCGTCGGCCCGGACGCACACGTCGGCAACGGCGTCGAGGTGAAGAACACGGTGCTGATGGCCAGTGCGAGCGTCCCGCATCTCTCCTACGTCGGTGACAGCATCCTCGGCGAAAGCGTCAACTTCGGGGCCGGGACGCAGGTGGCGAACCTCCGGCACGATGAGGCAGACGTGAAAGTGACGGTCAAGGGCGAGCGCGTCTCGACCGGTCGCCGGAAGTTTGGCGTCGTCGCCGGGCCGGGCGCGAAGACGGCGGTCAACACGTCGCTGAACGCCGGCGTCGTGCTGTCGGCGGACGCGACGACGACGCCCGGTGAATCGGTCGCGCGCGACCGATGATCCAGCGGTCGAGGTCGGAGCGACCGCGCGTCGTTTTCCACCGGTGATCTTTCGCCGCACCAGTGCACGCGGGTTTCGCCGCCGTGGGTACGGCTAAGTAGGCGGGGGCAAACGTTTGGTCGATGGAGGACCCGACGTCCGACCTCGCCGAGGACGTATCTGCCGAGGACGCTCCCAACTGTGGAACCTGCGGTGAGCCGCTGGCCGACGCGACGAATCACACGGTGGTCACGTGGATAGCCGACGGTGAGGTGCAGACGACTCACTTCTGTGACGACGCGTGTCGCCAGCAGTGGGACGACTCGGAGTCAGAGTAGCGACCCGCCGAGCACGATGACGGCGAGGTTGTTCGCGAACACGGCCAAGCCGACGAACAGGAGGAGCCCGATGAACACCTCGATGAGATAGGCGAACGGCCGGCGGTACTGCGGCTGTGTCGCGCGGAGTAACTCGACCAACGCGTAGAAGAACGCGGCGACGAGCACGACCGCGAGGAGATTGAGCGTGGCGAGGGCGACCGCTCCCCGTCCGAGCGCCCACTCCACCAGCGGATTCGACTCCATCGCTACCCCGTGAACCCGGGCCGCGAACACCGTCGTGATCATGTCGACGGTGACGAGGAGAAACAGCGCGACGGCGAACCAGCTCCAGTATTCGGTGATCAGTTCGTTGAGCCGCTCTCTCCGCATGCTCGTGTTAACGAGCGGCACGCGTATAGAATTCGGGCCTCCAGCCCGACGGAATCTTGAGTCGCCCAGTCCAACGTGGCGTGTGGACGAAACCGTCGCTGCGCTGCGGGAGCGACCGTACTACGACGGGCAGATACGCGACCATCGAACGGTGTCGGGACGCGAGGCGACGACGCGCGAACTGGACACGTCCGACCGACTTGCGAGCGCGCTCGCGGACCGGGGAATCACCGAACTGTACGACCATCAGGCGAAGGCAATCGAGGCCGTGCGCGACGGACAGAACGTCGTGCTCGCGACGCCAACCGCGTCGGGAAAGTCGCTTGCGTACACCGTGCCGGCGTTTGAGCGCGCGATGGACCACACGGGAACGACGCTCTACGTCGGCCCGCAGGTGGCCCTGATCAACGACCAGCGTGAGACGCTCTCTGATCTCGCGGACGGTCTCGGCTTCGGATCGCGCGTCACGGTCGACGAGTACACCGGCCAGTTGTCCCGCTCACAGAAAGAAGCCGTCCGCGAGCGCCAGCCGACGGTGTTGCTCGCGACGCCCGATATGCTTCACTACGGCATCCTCCCGCACGCCCATCGGCTGTGGGACTGGTTCTTCGAACGGCTGGAAACCGTGGTCATCGACGAGGTGCACGCGTACCGCGGCGTCTTCGGCAGCCACGTCTCGCTCGTCTGCCGGCGGCTCAACCGCATCTGCGAGCGGTTCGGCGCGGACCCCGAGTACGTCTGCTGTTCGGCGACTATCAGTAATCCCGTCGAGCACGCGGCGACGGTGGCCGGTCGCGACCCGGAGTCGTTCACGCTCGTTGACACTGACACGTCCGCTTCCGGGCCGACACACTGGGTGTGGTGGAACCCACCCGAGCGCGAGAAGGGTGGGTTCGACGACGGGTCGCGTCGCCGGTCCTCCCATGTCGAGTCGAAGCGACTGTTCTGTGACCTCGTGAGTCGCGGCCACCAGACGGTCGTGTTTACCCCCTCGCGACAGACGGCCGAGCGGTACGCGACAGATTCCTCGCAGGCGCTTCGTGAGCGCGGCGACCACGACGCGGCCGGGGCGGTCGAGGCGTATCAGGCCGCGCTGCGTGACGACCGCCGCGACGACATCGAGGCGGGGTTGAAATCCGGCGAGGTGCGCGGCGTCTGGTCGACGAACGCGCTGGAACTCGGCGTCGACATCGGCGGACTGGACTGCGTCATCCTCGACGGCTACCCCGGCACGCGGATGAACGCCTTCCAGCAGGCCGGGCGGGCCGGCCGCGGCACCGATCCGTCGCTGGTCGTCGCCGTCCCCGGCGAGGACCAGCTCGACCAGTACTTCGCGCGCAATCCCGCGGACTTCTTCGACGGCGACCCCGAGCAGGCGGTCTCGAATCCGACGAACGACCAGTTGCTCCCTGAGCACGTCCGCTCGGCGGCACGCGAGACGTGGCTAAAACCCGACGACGACCGCCACTTCGGCGATGGCTTCCCGGACCTTGTCACGCATCTCGAATCGCAGGGGCTGTTGGACCGCCGTTCGGCCGCCGACGGCACCCGGTGGATCGACGGCGGCGACGGCTCCCCGCAACACGAGATGAGTCTGCGAACCGTCTCCGACCGCGACATCGAACTCACCGACCGACGCAACGGCGAAATCATCGCGTCACTCCCGTTCGAGGACGGACTGCGCGACGCCCACCCCGGCGCGGTGTACCACCATCAGGGCCAGACGTACGAGGTGGTGGATCTGGACCTGCGCCACGACATCGCGGAACTGGAGCCGACGTGGGCCGACTACTACACGCGAACGCTCCACGAGAAGGAGATAACCGTCGAGCGCGACATCCGCGAGAGCGAACTCGCCGCCCGCCCGAACGTGCCGGTGCGGTTCGCCGAGGTGACGATGCGAAAACAGATCACGGGATTCGAGCGCCGAGACGCGAACACGGGCGAGACGCTGGACGAGGAGTCGCTCGACCTACCGGAGACGACGCTTCGAACGCGCGCACTCTACTTCACCGTCTCCGACGACCTCGACCGGGCACTGCACGAGGGTGGAGACCTCCCCGGCGGCATCCACGCCGCCGAACACGCGATGATATCCATGTTTCCCGCCGAACTGCTCTGTGACCGCGGTGACATTGGCGGGCTGTCGACGCCGCTGCACCCTCACACCGGCCGGGCGACGATATTCATCTACGACGGCTACCCGGGCGGGGTGGGGCTGGTGCGAGCGGGCTACGAGACCGTCGACGCACACATGGCGCGCACGCTGTCGATGTTGCGCGCCTGCCCCTGCGAGGACGGCTGTCCGGCCTGCGTCCAGTCACCGCACTGCGGCAACGCGAACTCGCCGCTCGATAAGGGGTTGGCCGCGCTCCTGCTCGACGGCCTGACCGAGGAGTAGCTAGTGGCCGGCGTGGTCGTCGTCCTGGTTCGTCTCGCTGAGTATCTCGCCGAGATAGTGAACACACGCGTATCCGAACAGGAGCAACACGACCACGACGAGGGCGATCAGTGCGAACACGACGTGACTGCTCATACCGACACTCGCGGATCACCGGACAAGAAAGTACCTATCGCGCGTTACACGCGGCGGCGCTCGCCTTCCCAGTACGCGTCGCGGATCTCGTACTTCTGAACCTTGCCGGTGGCGGTCTCGGGGAGGTCGTCTTCGAACTCGACGCGGCGCGGGATCTTGTAGGCGGCCATCCGCTCGCGGGCGAACTCGCGGACGTCGTCGCCCGTGAGGTCGGCACCAGCCTTCTCGACGACGATGGCGGTCACCTGCTCGCCGAGGTCGTCGTGTGGCGTGCCGACGACGGCGGCCTTCAGCACGTCCGGGTGGTCGTAGAGGGCATCTTCCACCTCGATGGAGGAGACGTTCTCGCCGCCGGTGATGATGATGTCCTTCCGGCGGTCCTTGATCTGTATCATCCCGTTCTCGTCGATGGTCGCCACGTCGCCGGTGTGGAACCAGCCTTCGGCCCGCTCGTTGAACGCCTCGTGGGTGATCTCCGGCTTGTTCAGATACCGGTCCATCACCTGATTCCCCTTGACGACGACCTCGCCCATCGTCTCGTCGTCGCGGGGCACGTCGTCGCCGTTCTCGTCGACGACGCGGAGTTGCGTCGCCAGCGTCGCGAACCCCTGTCTGACCGTGATATCGGCGGCGCGGTTCGTCTCGCCGATCCGGCGTGGCGAGTTCGAGGTTGTGATGAGCGGGGCCGTCTCCGTGAGGCCGTACAGTTGGATGAGTCGCCAGCCGAACGACTCCTCCACCTGTTCGATGGTCGCCTTCGGCGGCGGGCTTCCCGCGGTCGCCAGTCGCACGTCGCGGGCACCGGTCGTCTCCGGGTGGTTCGTCTCGTACTCCTCGATGAGTCGGTTGAGCACCGTCGGCGCGCCACACAGATACGACACGTCGTGCTCGCGGATGGCCGCGAACGTCGCCGCCGGGTCGAACGACCGCTGACAGACGTGGGTCGCGCCCAGTCCCGTCACGGCGTAGGTGTGTCCCCAGCCGTTACAGTGGAACATCGGCAGCGTCCACAGATACGTGTCGTCGTCCGACAGCTCCATGTGGTGGACGAGGATGAGCGCGTGGACGTGTTCCGTCCGGTGTGTCCGGACGACGCCCTTCGGCTCGCCCGTCGTCCCCGAGGTGTAGTTGATCGACGCGTCGTCCTCCTCGTCGATGTCCGGGCGGTCGGGCGCGGTCGAGTCGCCCGACTGGAGCACGTCCTCGTACTCGTCCCACTCGCCGTCGATCCGGTCGGCACCGTAGCCGACGAACCGGTCGGCCGGCACGTCCTCGCGGATCGGTTCGACCTCGTCGGCGTACGCGTGGTCGGCGATGACCAGCTCGGCCTCGCAGTCGTTGAGGATATACTCGTACTCGTCGGCGATGAGCCGGTAGTTGATCGGGACGAACACCATCCCCAACTGCTGGACGGCGAACTGCGTTTCGAGGAAGTAGTGGGTGTTTCCCGAGACGAGCGCCACCCTGTCCCCCTGTTCGAGTCCCGCGTCGAGTAGCGCGTTCGACAGCTTGTTCACCCGGTCGTTGAACTCCGCGTACGTGTACTCCGTCCCGTCATCAGCGACGACGGCAGTCACGTCGCCGTAGAGTTCGACCCCCCGGTCGAGGAAATCCGTCGTAAGCATCGGCACGTTCATTGGTATCGCCTCACGTCACTCCTGTGCGGGCCGGCACAAAAAGGGTGTCCGCTAAACGCTGGTTGCCAGCCCCCATTGAGGCGGTCGGCGCAGAGAAGCACTACACCGGAATCGAAGGGGTCGATTTCGGATAGTACGAAGCGCGAGACGCGACGACACGCCGAGAACCCACATTTGGAGGGTCGGAACTGACGCGGATTGCGGGCCAAGCGACGAGCGATGCCGAAGTGTCTCCTCTACGGCGGCAAGGGCGGGGTCGGGAAGACGACCTGCGCGTCGGCCTCGGCACTGGCCCGGGCGCGCCGCGGCGACCGGACGCTCGTCGTCTCCACCGACCCGGCCCACTCACTCGGTGACGTGTTCGACGCGCCGGTCGGAACCGACCCGACGCCGGTGTGCGACGACCGACCGCTGTACGCCGTCGAAGTCGACCCCGAGACGCGTCTCGGCGAGGAGTACGCTGAGACGTTCGACACGCTCGTGGCCGAAATCGAACGGCTCGGCGTCGACCTCCCGACCCGGGCCAACCTCGACGCTCGCAGCGTCGTCGGGAGCGACGAACTCGCCGCCGTCGACCTGTTCGGCCGCTACGCGGTGGACGACGACTGGGATCGGGTCGTGTTCGACACGGCACCGACCGGTCACACGCTCCGTCTCCTCCGGCTCCCCCGCGTGCTCGACTCGACGCTGGGGCGAGCAGTGGAGATCAAGTCCCGCGTCGACGCGGTGACCTCGACGGTGACTGGCCTGTTCAGCGGCGACGACACGGGAGGGCTGGCGGCGGTCGATATCGACGGCACCCGGAACCGGATCGAACGCGTCGCCGAGACGCTCCACGATCCCGAGCGGACGCAGTTCCGGGCTGTCATGGAGCCGGAACGGCTGTCGTTGCGCGAGACGGAGCGGCTGCTCGACCGACTCCGCGAGGAGGACATTCCGGTCAACTGCGTGGTCGCGAACAAGGTTCTCGAAGACATCGACGGCTCGTGTTCGCTGTGTTCGGCCCGCCGCGAGAGGCAGGCGGACATGTTATCCGCGGCGGCCGACCGATTCGACGTACCCCTCGTGACCGTCCCGCTGCTCGAAGTCCCCGCCGACGAGCGAGTGCGGGCAGTCGCTGACCGCTTCACAACCGACGGCGCGACGTGACACTCCCCGCGCCGTCTACACCAGTTCGCGAACGGCAGTCAGACTCTCCACGTCGTAGGTCGGCGTGGCGTCGAGCGCCCGGTCGGCGTTGTGGTCCCGGCGGAGGAAGGCAACGTCGTAGCCCGCTCGCTTGCCTGCGCGGATGTCGCTCTCGCTGTCACCGACGTACAGCGGGTTCCGACAGCCGAGGTCGGCGGTGGCCTGCTCCAGATACGTCGGTTCGGGCTTCTTGTGTCGGAGGCTGTCGCGCGTCGGGTGGCGGGCACGGACGGTCTCGAAGTGGCCGGCGAGTCCGTGATGGTCGAGCACGAACTCAACGATTCGGGTCTGATTGTTGCTGACAACGCCGAGCGGCAGGTCGAGTCGGTCGAGCGCGTGAACGTCGTCGTAGACGGACTTTCGGCCAGCCGTCGTCTCCGCGCGGAGGAGATCATCGATCCGTGTCTCGCGGTGGTGCCAGAGCCGGTCGGGGTCGACGCCGTGTCGGTCGGCGACGGCGCACAGCTCCGCGTCCGACACGCGGATCGCGAGCGCTCGAACGTCTTCCCGGCGCGGGTCGCTGATCCCCGCATCGCGGAAGGCGTCCGCGGTCGCCTCGTGGAGCGCCGGCTTCCCACAGAGCGTCACGAGCACGCCGTCGTGATCGAACAGCACCCCGTCGTACGCGGCCATTACCGGTCGGTACGGCCTGAGTCAACTGAGCGTGTCGGTCACCGGTGGTTCTGCCGCGGACGGACCGACGCCTCCCATGTTCGGCAGTAGGTCGAAGCTGGTCGTGCACCCATTTCTGGTGATGAGCAAGACAGACACGCGCGGCCGCGACGCGACGAACAGAGAGTGTCCGAACTGTCGGTCGGCCGCTCACACGAAGCAGTTGGACGAGACCCCCCGGCAGAGCGCAGGCGTCCTCGTCGAACGACGGTACGTCTGTGAGACGCCGTCGGGGTGTGGATACACGTGGACCGTCGACGCGTACGGCGGATTCTGACCGATTGCACCGACCACTGTCCAGCGACTGACGCCTCTCAGTCGCCGATGTCGGCGTCCGTCTCCGGTCGGTAGTCGCGACTCACCGCGAGCCACGTGCGCGACCGGAACCGCCGGAGATTCACGACGACCGGAACCGTCGTCTCCGCCACGAGCGCGACGAGCAGCGCCGTGACGCCGACGGCCGTCACCGTGCCGAGATACGCGACCGGCAGCGCGACCAGATACAGCCCGGCGAGCGTCGCGAGGAACGGGACGCGGGTGTCGCCGGCACCCCGGAGCGCGCCGGTGAGCGACCCGTCGACGCCGAGCGGGACGGCGCTGACTGCCGCGCTCGCGACGAACAGCGCGGTCAGGGACACCGCGCTGTCCACGAAGAGCGTCGCCACCGGGCGCGCGACGGCGACGACGACTGCCGCCGCGAGCACGTAGACGAGCAGTGAGAGCTTCGCGATGTCACGGCCGTAGACGACCGCTCGCGCCTCCTCGGCCCCGCCGAGCGCCTGTCCGACGAGCGTCGAGGCGGCGATTGAAAAGCCCCACGTGAAACTCCCCAACAGCTGGCGTATCTGTCGGGCGACGCTCAGCGCCGCGAGCGCCGCTGGCCCGAAGGCGGCCGCGATGGCGAGCAGCGGAAACACGACGACCCCCTGTGCGATCCGGCGGGCGACCAGCGGCACGGTCACCCTGAGCAGCTGCCGGACGAGACCGGCGGTCGGGCGGCTGTCAAGACCGACTGGGATCGGGCTGGCTCCGCGCCCGGCGTACGAGCGGCCGGTCATCCCCCACGCGAACACGCCTGCGACGATGGCCGTCGCGAGCGTCGTCCCGACGCCGGCACCGACGACGCCCCAGCCGGCGCCGAACACGAGCGTCGCGCTGAGCGTCACGTTGAGGACCGCACCGGCCGCCCGGACGGCCATCGGCGTCACGGTGTCGCCGACGCCGGCGTACGCCCGCGACGCGACGAGGTTGAACGCCTCGAAGACGAGCCCGGGCGCGACGACGGCGAGATACGCGGCACCGAACCCCGTCGTCGCCGGGCCGCCACCGACGAGACCCACGAGCGGTCGCGCGCCGAGTGCGAAGACGGCCGCGATGGGAATCGCCGTGACAGCGGCTATCAGAACGCTCGCGGCGACGGCGTCCGCAGCACGGCCCGCCTCCTCGCCGCCGTAGTTCTGTGACACCAGCGCGAGCGTGCCACCCGCCAGCCCGATGTACGCGAACTTCCCGACCGTCCAGAAGCCGTTGGCGACCCCCAGCCCGGCGACTGCCTCGGCACCGACGGCGACGCCGACGATGGCGAGGTCGACCGTCCGCTTGGACATGATGGCGAAGCCGGTGACGATACGCGGCCACGCGAGGTCGACGGTGTCTTCGAACTGCGACTCACCGATGACGCTCATCCGGGCGAGCACGCGTCCGACCCGACGCAGCCACGACACACACGAAGCGACGAGGGGGAGGGTTTAGCCGTTGTCGCTCCTCGCCGGCGGCTGGTCGTTGGAACCTAAGCAGTTTGGTAAGAGCCAAGGGAGGGATTTGAACCCTCGAACTCCCGATTACAAATCGGGTGCTTGCACCGCCCAAGCTCCCTTGGCGCGTCCGACTATCCGCCCCCCTCGTTTGTATCCGTTTCGCGTTCGAGTCGTCGCTCGAACTCCACGCGGTGTGGCTCGTAGCCGTGTCGACGGTAGAACCGACGCGCCGCCTCGTTGGCCACCATCGCGTCGAGCGTGACAGCCTCCATGCCCCCGTCCGCGAGGGCGTTCTCGGCGGCCGTGAGCAGGTCGCTGCCGATGCCCTCGCCGCGTCGCCCCGGAACGACGTAGAGGTTCTCGACGACGCCGCGGTCGGTGTCCTGCTCGTAGCCGCCGGACTCCGGATAGAAGGTGACGAAGCCGAGGATGTCTCCCCCGTCGGCGTCCTCGCGGGCGACGAACACGCCGCCGCTCACGACGCGTTGTGCGAGCGACTCCCGAATCGACGCGCGGTTGGCCGCGGCGAGCAGATGCGAGCCGTGGGCCTGCTGGTCGGCCGCGAGGTCTATCCACAGCTCCGCGAGGGCGTCCACCGCCGACGCCGCCGG
>PXSB01000004.1:0-10733 GCA_003023185.1 Halobacteriales archaeon QS_9_67_17
GACCTGCTCAAGCGGTACGACCGCGGCGTCAACGTGTTCGTCCTCGATGTGGACGAGACGCTCCGGTCGGCCGGCGGCACGGACAACGAAATCCCACGCGAGACGCTCCACCTCCTCACGGAGTTTCACGAAGCCGGGATGCCCATCGTCGTCTGCACCGGACAGACGCTGGAGAACGTCAAGGGGTTCATGAACCAAGGGCTCGGCAACGAGTTGGTCCACTCCGGCGACCTCTCCATCGTCTACGAGGCCGGGACCGGAGTGTTCACGCCCGGTCACGGCTCCGAGACGAAGCAGTTGCTGTACGAGGATCTCGCGTCGGAGATACGCGCCGTCTTCGACCGGGTTCGCTCGCGAATCCTGTCGGACGCCCCCGAGCGACTCCGGCGCGGCTGTCATCTTCAGGGCAACGAGTTCAACGTCACGCTGAAGCCGAACTTCGAGACCGGGAGCCGCGACGCGGCGGCGGTAATCGACCGCGCGCTCGTCTACCAGCTCGACCTGCTCGGCGAGGCCGTCGCCGCGGAAACGGACGCCCCCGACGGCGACCCGACAGCGTGGGGCCGCGCCTACTACGCCGACCAAGACCCCGAGATCCGCGGCGTCCTCGAAACGCGTGACGCCTCGCCGTCGCTCGCCGTCGACGACGTGCCCGACGCCGTCGCGGCGGTGTTCGAGCGGGTCGACGTGGCGTACTACGAGGCCGACGCCGCCGAGATCGGTAGTCTCGAACTCAACAAGGTGGTCGGCGTCGAGGCGGCGCTAGACGTGCTCGGCGTCGACGACCCGTTCGCGCTCGTGATGGGCGACTCGAAGAGCGACCTCCGCGTGATGCGCTGGGCCGAAACGGAGAACGCGGGCATCCCGTCTGGGCACTCAACCGACTGGTCGAGGTCGCCTGACTGCGCGACCGTTTTATTACCCCCGACCGAGACACCGGACATGGAGACGTGGAAGCGACGACTGACCGGATACGTCGTCGGGTTAATGCTCGTCATACTCGGCTACGCGGTGGCGTACGATGTCGGCATGACCGTCTTCGACGGTCGGCCGCGCTCGTTCGCCCGCTCGCTACAGGTCGTCGTGGAGACGTTCACGTCGACCGGCTTCGGCTCCGACGCGCCGTGGCGGTCGACGGAGATGACGCTGCTCGTCATTGCGATGGACATCACGGGCGTGTCGCTCATCTTCCTCGCGCTTCCGGCGCTCGTCTTCCCGCTACTGGAGGACGCGCTTTCGACGACCGTGCCGTCGAGCGCCGAGGACCTGTCGGACCACGTCATCGTCTGTGGCTACTCGGCGCGGTCGGCGACGCTCATCGACGAACTCGACGCGCGGGACACCGACCACGTCATCGTCGAACCGGACCGCGACCGGGCGCGGACGCTGTACGAGGACGGACAGCACGTCGTCAGCGTGGCTCCCGATTCGACGGCCGGACTGGAGGCGGTCAACGTGCGAGACGCCCGGACGGTGGTTGCGGACATCTCGGATGAACTCGACACGAGCATCGTCCTCACGGCGAAGGAGATAACCGAAGATATCCGAGTAGTCAGCATCGTCGAGGAACCGGCTCGCGCCCGCTATCACAAACTCGCCGGCGCGGATGCGGTGTTGTCACCGCGAGAACTGCTCGGCGAGAGCCTCGCGCGGAAGGTGACAACTGCCGTGTCCGCAGAACTCGGTGATGTGGTCGAGCTGGGCGACGCGTTCGATGTCGTCGAACTTCCGATCCAACGGGGAAGTGAGTTGGTCGGACGGACGCTGGCCGACAGCGGTCTCCGTGAACGGGCCGGAGTGAACGTCATCGGCGCGTGGTTCGGGGGTGAGTTCCAGAGTCCGCCCGATCCCACGAAGCCGATCACCGGTGGGACGGTGCTGCTGGTCACCGGCCGCGAAGACCAACTGGAGCGGCTGAAGGAGCTGACGCTGACCGACGTGCGCCGGTTCGGTCCCGGCGAGACGCTCGTCCTCGGCTACGGCGAGGTCGGGCGGAAGGTGGGGGATGCACTCGACGACGCCGGGATCCCGTACACCGTCGTCGATATCGACGAGCACGACGGCGTCGACGTGATCGGTGACGTGACGGAACCGGCGACTCTCGAACGGGCAGGGATCGACGGTGCCCGGTCGGTCGTGCTCGCGGTCGGCGACGACACGGCCGCGGAGTTCGCGACGCTCATCTGCCGCGACATGAAGCCGAACGTCGAGATCCTTGCTCGCGCGGAGGGGCGCGAGAGCGTCCAGAAGGTGTACCGTGCCGGGGCCGACTACGTGCTCTCGCTGGCGTCTATCACCGGACGGATGGTCGCGTCGGCGGTCCTCGACGAGGACATCCTGGCGCTGGACACGCAGGTCAAGGTGATTCGCACCGAGGCCCCGGCACTGGCGGGCCGAACCCTCGGCGGCGCGGACGTGCGAAACCGAACCGGCTGTACGGTCGTCGCCGTCGAGCGCGACGGCGAGGTGGACACGGACCTCGGTCCGGAGTACCGAATCCGGCAGGACGACACGCTCGTAGTCGCTGGTGCCGACGAGCGGATCTATCGATTCGACGAACTCCTCGGCTAACGCGACCGGGCAACGAATTATCAGAGAAGTGCTACGGCCGCACAGCGAGATATATTCCTTCGCCGAAGAACTATATTCCTCTAGATAGAATCCAGCCTATGGAGGATTCTACCGATCCGGAAGAGTTCGAGAACGTCAACGAGGCGGTCGGCGAGGAGTGGGAGGCCGAGACCACGCCTCACGAGCGAGTTCGGGAAGTCATTAGTCGCACCTACACACCGGTCTCCGCGGGCACTGTCGCCGACACTGCGCGCACGTCGCCGAAGACTGCACGAAAACACCTCGATACCCTCGACGACGAGGGGTTCGTCACCACCGGAACCGGCGAGAACGGCGGGACGATCTACCGACGCTCGCCGGAGTCGCTCGTCGTCGAGCAGACAGCAGATATCCTCGACCGTGTCTCGACGGACGAGCTGATTTCCCGTATCTCGGAGATGCGCGAGCAGGTTAGTGAGTTTCAAGCCGAGCACGGCGTCGAATCGCCCGAAGAGTTACTGGTCGAGCGAACGAACCAGACGCTCTCCGAGGCGGCGACCCATCGAGAACTGGACGCTGAGACGGTCCGAGAGTGGCAAACGACGCGTCGGAACCTCGCATTCGCCAACGCCGCGCTTTCAATCGCCAACGCCGAACGGTTCGTCGGTGACGAATCGACACCGAACGGGAGCGCACTCGCCCGGTAACAGATGGGGGAATACCACGGGGGGACTGAAGCGCACACACTCAGAGGCCCGACCGACCGGCCAGCACTCCTCGCCATCCGAGACGTGTTCGACGCCGACGAGCCGTTAGCGACCGCAGAGTTAGACGACTATCTCGACCCCACGAGGCTCGAAGTCGCGTTCGACGACGGCCTCTGTGGAGCCGACACGGCGTGCATCGATATCCAGTGGACCACACGAGACGACTACGCGTTCCACTACACGGATTCACGCGGTGTCGACCTCCGGTGGGGGAAACATCCGCACGACGGCGATTACCGCAACGTCCCCGACCTCGAACATTACCATACACCACCGGATGCCTCCTCCGAGCCGAGCGAAGTCGAGGAGTCCTGTATCACCCAGTCGCCGGAGACGCTGGTCGCGCGGGCAGTTCTCAAGCTGTGGCGAGTGGCCTACCACGCCGAATCGGTTTCACTACTGAACGCGGGGAGCAATCCGCCCTAAGATCGGTGGCCTATCCGTAATCACGGCTAACGCGACCGAGCGCGTTTTTCACCCCGAGGTCGTAGCGGAGGTATGGAGCATGAAGGCGCCGTCATCGACCTCGACGGCACCGTCTATCGGGGTGACAGACTCATCGACGGAGCGCGGGACACGGTCAGGACGCTCCGCGACCACGGGCTGGGGATCGTGTTCGTCACGAACAATCCGACGCGGAGTCCCGCCGGCTACGTGGACCGGCTGGCCGACCTCGACATCGAGGCCGACGAGCGCGAGGTGTTGTCGGCGGGGACGGTCACCGCCGAGTTCCTCGCCGACCGACACCCCGACGACGACGTGTTCGTCATCGGCTCCGACGGGCTCCGCGAGCAGCTGCAGACGGCCGCGGTGGACACTACGACGGACCCGGACGCGGCCGACGTGGTCGTCACGTCACACGATTACGACTTCGACTACGACGCGCTCACCGACGGCCTGTGGGCGCTCGAACAAGCCGAGGCGTTCTACGGCACCGACCCCGACCGGACGTATCCGGGCGGCGACGGGCGACCGTACCCGGGCAGCGGTGCGATCACCAGCGCCGTCGCGGGCGTCGCCGAGCGCGAACCGGACCGCGTGCTCGGGAAGCCGTCGGGCGTCGTGGTGGAACTCATCGGTGAACGACTCGCCACGTTGGAGAACTCTCTCGTCGTCGGCGACAGCCTCGACACCGATATCGCGCTGGGCGAGCGAGCGGGGATGACGAGCGTGCTCGTGACGACGGGCCGGAGCGACCGCGCCGACGCCGAGTCAGCCGACGTGACACCGGACTACGTCGTCGACGGACTGGCGGACGTTCTCGACCTGTTTTAAACGCCTGAGATCCCCGATGGTCTGACGAAAGCTTATGCTTGCAGAGTGGGAAGCAGTGACATGGGGTACGACGACAATCCGTACGAGTTCGGTGACGCGACGACGGACGGCGGTCTCGACAAGGAGACGCCGGAGGGCTGTGAGAACGGCGGCGATAGCGTTATCGTCGACGGCGAGGCCGTGAGCTACCGGAGCTACGGGTCCAGCGGCGGCTGATCATCCGGTCAGCCGCTCGCCCGTCAGCGACGCTGCGACCGTCCAGTAGCGGTCGAGCGTCTCTTCTGCCCACGCGCGCACTCGCTCGTCGTCCGTGTCCAGCGCCGCGCGAACCACGCCGTCGGCGTCCCGCAGCAGGAAGTGCGTTCGCTCGTCGGTCACCTCGACGGCGAACGGGACGGCTTCGTCGGTGACGCGCATCTCGACGCCCGGCGCGTCGAGCACGTCGCGCAGCATCTTACTCAGCGTCGGGTCGGCCGCGATGGGATCGATTGCCTCAGTAGTGAATACGCCCCGCGCCATCAGGTCGCCGTCTACCGCCCGGTCGCGGAGGAGTTCGAGCTTGTCGCGGTTGAACGCGTAGGAGACGAGCGAGGTGTGACTCGTCTCGCGGAGCAGTTCGGTCATCCGCTCGATTGGTGCGTTGGGGCGAGGCGCAGAGGGGGTCGTGATCCGGGCGTCGGCGAGCGCGTCTAGCCCCACGTCGACAGCGTCGAACGGGAAGTAGTCGATCACCTCGCGGAGTCGAGCTTCGGTCGCGAGTCGGTCACGCAGGTCCGTGATACCGGCAGCGATGTACGCACCGGTTGCTGTTGCCTCGTAGCGCTCGCCGTCGTAGTCGATCCAGCTTCGGGCCGACAGGTCGTTGAGGACGCGCCCGATGGTAGGCTGTGAGGCGTCGACGGCCTCGCCCAGTTCCCGCCGCGTGTACGCGCCCGCCGAGAGCGTCGCGAGTATCTCGATGCGGTTCGCGGAGCGAGCGAGAAACTCCACCTCGGCCAGCGGTTCGGACATACCCGTCGGTTCGGCGCAACCCTCATAGCCGTTTCGAGTTGTGAAATAGTTTCAGAGCGTGCATACGCACGCGGCGTGAGTGGTCCAGCGACGGTGAATGTGTTTCTGAAAGGGTACTCGTGGATCGGGCAATTAGGCTGTCGTATGACGATTCTATCACCGTTCGAGTGTTCGGCCGCGGTCGACGCGGCGACGGACCGGGTGAGCGAGGCGTGACGCTGGCGGGCGCATTCACCAACGCGGTGTTGCCGGTGTTGGCTATCGCGGTGGTCGGGTATCTGCTCGGGAGTCGCACCAGCGTCGAGGTCGGGCCGATCAACACCCTCGGTCTGTACGTGCTGGTGCCGGCGCTGGCTTTTCACAGTATCGCGACGACGGACCTCGGTGGCGGCGCGGTAGCGAAACTGGCCGTCGGCGTCGTCGGCTATGCGCTCCTGATGATCGGCGTCGCGTGGGCTGTCGGCCGGTTGACGGGCCAGTCCGGGCCGCTGCTGGGCGCGCTGATGTTGGCCGCGGCGTTCCCCAACTCCGGGTTCGTCGGCATTCCCCTCTCGGAATTCGCCTTCGGCGCGACCGGCCGGACGACGGCCGTGCTGTATCTGACGATCCAGAATCTCGTCGTCTACACCCTCGGCGTCTATATCGCCTCGGGCGGCGCGGGCGGTGACGCTCGTGACGCCGTGCGCGAGGTGTTTCGGCTCCCGCTGCTGTACGCGGTCGTCGCGGCCGTCGCCGTCCGACTCGCCGGCGTCGTTCCCCCGGCCGACACTGCGGCGATGGAGACGCTCGGCCTCGTCGGCGAGGCGTCCATTCCGGTGATGCTACTCGTCCTTGGCATCCAGTTGGCCGACACGGACGTGGCGGCCGTCTCGCGGTCGGTGACGCCGACGGCGTTGAAACTGGTCGTCGCGCCCGTGGTCGGTGCCGCCGTCGCGCTGGCACTGGCCTTCGAGGACCCGGTCGTCGCCAAGGTGTTCGTCCTCGAATCCGCGACGCCGGCGGCCGTCCTGCCGCTGGCGCTCACCATCGAGTACACCGACGGGGCGACCGAGGGAATCACCGCACCGGAGTATCTGAGCACTGCTATCTTCACGACGACCGTCGCGAGCGTCGTCGCGCTGACCGTGCTCGTGACCGTCCTCCAGTCCGGCGCGCTGTTCTGAGGGCCGGTCGCGCTCGTCTCCCTGTGCGGCTGACGAGGGGCGGTATTCAGATAGTTGGGTCGTCGCTCGGTCAAGAGACCGTGGTGGGTGGGACTGAAAGGGGCCGGGCGCTACGGGAAGCACGGCGACGTAAGCACCGCAGCCCGACCGAAGAGAGGGCGAGGCGCGCAGCGAGCCGCGCGACCGTAGCGCCCGGGGGCTTTCTACACTGTGTTGTCATCTTAGCCCCCTGAGACGCTCCTATCTGAACATCACCCTGAGAAACGGGCGGAAGCTTTTGTGTTCGTACGCCAAAGCCTGTCGTAAGTGAAAGGGAACTCCGATAACGGGTCGGCAATCGTCGCCAAGCGGGGTGACGCCCCGAACCCGGACACGGCGGAGATACGCGAACTCGCCGGGGCCGCGGGCTACCGCGTTGCGGGGGAGCTCACGCAGAACCGGAAGGAGGACCCCGCCTACTGTCTCGGCGAGGGGAAGGTCGAGGAGCTGGCGGCCCTCGTGCGCGAACGGGAGGCGACCACCGTCGTCTTCGACAACCGACTCGGCCCCTACCAGACGTACAACATCGGGAACACGCTGCCCGAGAGGGTGGAAGTGCTCGACCGGTTCCGCCTCATTCTGGAGATCTTCGGCCAGCGGGCACAGACGAAGAAGGCGCAACTACAGGTCGAGTTGGCCGAACTCCGGTACGAACTCCCGCGCGCGGAGGCGAAGGCGTCGCTCGCCAAGCGGGACGAGCGGCCGGGGTTCATGGGTCTCGGCGAGTACGACGAGTCCCGCGAACAGGACATCAAGGCGCAGATCGCGCGGATCAGCGACGAGCTGGAAGCTATCGAGGCGACCGAGGAGCACCGCCGCGAACAGCGCCGCGAGTCTGGCTTCGATCTGGTGGCGCTGGCCGGCTACACGAACGCGGGCAAATCGACGCTCCTGCGCCGGCTGGCCGCCGACCTCGACGTGGACGAGAACGCCGACCGCCACCCGGATCTGGACACGACGGCCGAAAGCGAGAACCGGCTGTTCACGACGCTCGGCACCACGACCCGCCGCGCAGAGATGGGGAAACGCGACGTACTCGTCACCGACACCGTCGGCTTCATTTCGGATCTGCCCCACTGGCTCGTCGAGTCGTTCAAATCGACGCTCTCAGAGGTGTACCGCGCCGACCTCGTCCTGCTCGTCGTCGACATCTCCGACCCGGTCGAGGAGATACGCGAGAAGCTCGTCACCTCCCACGACACGCTGTACGAGCGCAACGAGGCGCCCATCGTCACCGTTCTCAACAAGGTGGACACGGTGACCGACGAGGAGTTGGCCCGCAAGCGCGAGGCGCTGTCTGCGCTCGCGCCCAACCCGGTCGCCGTCTCCGGCAAGGAGGGGATAGCTGTCGAGCAGCTGCGCGACCGCGTCGACCGCGAACTCCCCGACTTCCAGCGCGAGCGGCTCGTCGTCCCGATGTGTGACGACGCGATGAGTCTCATCTCGTGGGTCCACGACCACGCCGCCGTCGAGGCGGTCGACTACGGCGAACAGGTGATAATCGAGTTCGAGGCGCGACCCGCAATCGTCGAGCAGTCGCGCGCCAAAGCCGCCGACCTCGCGGCTCCGGCCGAGGGCTGAGCGTTCCGACGGTCGGTCAGTTTATTCGAGCACGCGCTTGTCCTTTCGCTCGACTTCCACGTCCGTGATCCGCGTCTCCGGATACTGCCCCGCGTCGTCCTTCTCCGCGGCCTTCACCATATCCCAGACGACGTTCAATCCCGTCGTGACGCCTTCGAGCGCCTCCATCTCACAGCCGGTCTTGCCCGTGGTCTCGACGGCGACCCGGAGGTCGATGCGCTCGTCGTGGACCGTGAAGTCGGTGTCGACGTTCGAGACGGGTATCTGATGGCACATCGGAATCGTCTCCCACGTGTGTTTGACCGCCTGAATCGCCCCGACGCGGGCGACGGCGAGCACGTCGCCCTTCTTGACGTCGTTGTCGCGGACTGCCTCGACCGTCGACGGCGTGAGGTGGATACTCCCTCGCGCGACTGCGCGCCGCTCGCTGTCCGGCTTCGCCCCGACATCGACCATCTCGGCCGTGCCCTCGTCGTCCGTGTGCGTGAGGTCGTCGTCGCTCATACCTCGCCCTTGTCGCGGGGGAACAAGTGCGTTCGTGCGTGCGACGGAGACGCGTCGCCGGTCGAGGAAAGGTACGGATCCGTTCAGAACAGACCGACGCCCAGCGCGTACGGCCACGCCGTGCTGCCGAGGGCGAGGAACGCGAGCGCCGCGCCGGCACCGAACGCGTTCTTCAGGAAGTTCGTCATCTCGGCCTGCTGTTCCTCCGGGTCGTCGACTGCCCAGAAGTCGTGGAACACGAGTCCCGAGACGAGCAGGAACGCCGCGAGCGCGCCCGCCGAGAGCACGGGAAACGCCCCGACGACGAGACCGAGACCGCCGGCCACGAGCAGGACGCCCGAGGCGATGACGCCGAATCGGGGTGCAGGGAGGCCCTTGAACTCCGCGTAGCCGGTCATCTCGTCGACGCTCAGGAAGTGGTTCACGCCCATGAACGCCAATACGCCGCCGAACAGGAGCCGAGCGAGCAGGAACAGCTCGCCGGCACCGGCGGAGGCGAAGAGATCAGTCTGGAGCGGGATCATGCTATCACCGCGATACTGGCTGCGCTTCGGTTATCGGATTTCATTACGTTATCGCCTACGAGATACGGATATAAATGCGCTCGCGGACCCGGCGGTTACCGGCTTTTCCCGAACCAATCAGGTAACATCCGCGTCCCCGAGCCCGGTCACCCGTGAGTCTCGGGATACGCTTCGGCCAACAGGTCGGGGCGGTCGCGGAGGCGGTCGCGCACGGGCGCGATGACCCCACTGATGGCCGCGGCCGCGCCGGGCTTGAGATCGGCGGGGTGGAGTTCGCCGGAGACGTAGTCGGCTTCCAGCGTCTCGTAGTCGTCGTACACCAGATCGCCGCCGTACTCCTCGGGTCGCTTAACGGTCAGCGACTCGCCGCGCTCCTCGAACACCGGGAAGACGAGGTATTCGAGATACTCCAGGACGCCGTTGTCCTCCGTCTCGCCCTGCGGACAGTATGCACCCTGAATCTTCTCTTCGACCGCGTCGGCCGAGTCGGTGAGGTTCACCTTCGACCCGGCGTCGGAGGCGGACATCTTTCCGCCGGAGAGACCCGACAGGAGCGGCGCGAACACGCAGGCCGGCTTGTCGTACCCCTCGTCGGGGAGTACCTCGCGAGCGAGCATGTAGATGCCCCGCTGGTCGATACCGCCGTAGGCGATGTCGGTCCCGAGCGCGGCCACGTCGAGACACTGCATCAGGGTGTAGACGAGCCCGCCGAGCTTCGGGTTCTCGGACTGGCGAACGACCTCACTGCCCGCTCGCTTGGCCCGCGAGATGGTCGTGTCCGCGATGAGCCGGTACAGGTCGAGGGTGTACGGCTCGTCGAGCTGGTAGTCGGTGCCGCGGACGAAATCGACAGCATCGGGGTCCGCGCCGGCCGCCTCGATCATCCCGCGGATGGCCTCCTCGTAGTAGGTCGAGCGGGCGTCCAGCAGTTCGAAGGGCGATTTCTCGTCGTCGAGATGCGCGTGGAGGTCGGCGACGAGGACGGTCACGTCCACGCCGGCCGCGATGAAATCCGCGAGCTTCCGCATCGTGGTGAAGTGACCGATGTGCATCTCGCCGGTCGGCGCGTAGCCGATGTACGCGTGCGGGTCATCACGTTCCGCGAGTATCGACGCTATCTCCGCTTCGGTCACGGCCTCCTCCGTGAACCGCGTCACCAGTGTCGCGCGCTCGGCGGCGTCCATACCGGTCGTTCCGGGGTCGCGCGAATAAAATATGTGTTCCTTCGAAAGAGAGGTGCGGACCTGCGACGGTGATCTTTAATCAAGCGAGGTAAGTGTATTTGCTATTCCTGAGGAGAGTCTCGAAAGCCCCCTCCC
>PXSB01000004.1:10749-12573 GCA_003023185.1 Halobacteriales archaeon QS_9_67_17
GGTCGGCTTGCGGTGTCCTCGCGCGGCTGCACCGCGCGAGCGGGCCGAGGCGACTTACATCGCCTCGCGGCCTCCGGCCGTGCTTCCGTCGGCTCGCTCCGCGAGCAGTCGGCCCCTTTTGATTTCCCACCCAACCGTGGCTGCTCAGCCGGCGCTCACTCGACGAGTTGGACACTGAGACCCCGCGCTGACGGTCGAGTGTCGAAGCCTCCGAAACCCGAAACGGAGGTCGCGTGTGCTGAACAAACTCCGTCTCAGTTGTCGGACTTGGGTTCTCGAATCTTATTTAACCGTCGTCTTCCACGGTGGGCGTATGGCAGACAAAGCCGACCTCCGCGAGCAGATGATCGACGCGTTCTCCGGTGCTGACTACCCGATCAGCGGCCCGATGGACCTCGTTCCGGCACTCCCGAACGGGCCGGGCACCCGGTTCGAATCGGACGACTTCTCGATGACGGCGATGGAGCTGAACACGAAGCTCGGCGGCGGCGAGTTCCCCTACGAGAGTGCCGACGCATTCGTCGACGACATCCTCGATCAGCTGGAAGCGCAGGACCACATCTAATTACAACTGGACGGCGAGCCACACTGCCGCTGTTGCAGCGAACACTCCGACGCCGAACAGACCCCAGTTCGCGATCCTGTTGTCCGCCCGCGTCAGGCCGACCGTGTACTCGTGGCTCGACAGCGGCCAGAACACGGCGACGCCGGCGGGCGTGAGCACGTCCCCGAGGATGTGTGATCCGAGACCGAGTGCCGCGATGCCGGCCACGAAGCCGGCGCTCTCGACCGGACCGCCGAGCGGCGTGTAGGTACCCGTCCCCAACTGCCAGCCGACGGCACCGGCGAGCGCCGCAACGACGACAGTGAACAGGAGCGTGTGGGTGATCCCTCGGTGTGTGAGGAACGGAATCCGGAGGTCGTAATCCGGCACCGTCGAGAGGGCGAGCACGCCCACGCCGCCGACCAGCGCGAGCGTCGGATCCGTCCCCGCGAACAGGAAGCCGACCGGCGCGTACACGAGCAGGGCGACGCCGTAGTGACCGAGCGCGTACACGGCTTCGCTGCGGCGTCCCACCACATGAACCTACGGTCTTTTGTCCCCGGCTACGAAAGATGGGGTATGCTGGACGCGGTGTGGCAGACGTTCGGCCCGTTTCTCATCCCGGCCATCGTGTTCGCCCTCGGCATCGTCGGCTACTTCTTCCTGTACGGCTTCCTGCAACTCCGGGAGGCCCGGCAGGACTAAGCCCCGGCGAGTGAACCATTCGGGCATGACCGAGCCGATGGGGCGGTTCGACGCGCCCGACACTGAGGAGTTGCCCGACGACATCCGCGAGCGCATCGCCGAGGAGACGGAAGAGGCGGGGTTCACCCCGAACGTCTTCCCGGCGTTCGCGTACAAGCCGAGTCACTTCCGCGCCTTCTTCGCGTACCACGACGCGCTCGTGGATGACACGTCGCTGGAACGTCACGAAATCGAGATGCTCGTCGTCACCGTCTCGGGGATCAACGACTGTCTCTACTGCGTGGTCGCACACGGCGCGCTGGTGCGCATCTACGCCGACGACCCGCAGCTGGCCGACCAGCTGGCGACCAACTACCGCTCGGCGGACCTCAACGACGCCCACCGGGCGATGCTCGACTTCGCGGTGAAGCTCACGGAGTCGCCCGGTCGCGTCGAGGACGACGACGTCGAGGCGTTGCTCGACCACGGGTTCTCCCGGGAAGCGGTCTGGGACATCGCCAGCGTCGTCTCGTACTACAACCTCTCGAACCGCATGGCGACGGTCGCCGACATGCGCCCCAACGAGGAGTTCTACG
>PXSB01000005.1 GCA_003023185.1 Halobacteriales archaeon QS_9_67_17
ACACCGACGTGGGGCCCTTGATGAAGAAGTCCGGCTCGTCGGGCACGTCATAGCCCATCTGGTCGACCGTCTCGCCGTAGTTGCGCCCGACACAGTAGAGCGCCGACGGCTCACAGGGCGCGAGCAGTTCCGCGTCCTCGCCGACCGTGACTGTACCGTCGTCCGTCTCCACAGTCCCGTCTCGGTAGACGCCCGTTTTGATCCCATCGTTGGTGCGGACGCGTGCGTACTTCGTACTCATATCTGCGGGCGGGAGCCGACGCTACAAACGGCTGACGGTTCGACGGCTCGCGTGCTCGCGACGGCGTCAGGCGTCGACTTCCTCGACTACCGCGGGGTCGTCGTTCGCGGGGCTGTTCACCCGCGTCGATACCGGATACGCGTCGAGATTGCCCTCGTACGGTGCCAACAGGTCGGGGTCCGGCGAGGCGAGCCACTCGCGTTCGTCCGCGGGGTCGAGCACGACCGGCATCCGGTGGTGGTACGCCGACTGGAACTCGTTCGCCTCCGTCGTGACGATGGTGAACGTCTCGACCACGCTTTCGCCCTCGTCTGCGGCTTCACCGTCGCCGAACTGCCCCAGTCCCGTCTGTGTCGTCTCCGGCTCCCACCGCTCCCAGAGCCCGGCCATCGCGAACGGCTCGCCGTCGGCTCGGGTGATCCGGTACGGCTGTTTACCGTCGTCGCTCTCGGTCCACTCGTAGTAGCCGTCCGCGGGGACGAGACAGCGCCGGCGCTCGTACGCGTCGGCGAACGCGGGCTTCTCGTCGACCGTCTCCGCCCGGGCGTTGATGACGCCGGAGAAGTCGTCGTCTGCCCACGACGGGATGAGCCCCCACTGCTGGTGGGTGACGCGGTCCGGGTCGTGGTTGGTGACCACGGGCAGCGACTGGCTCGGCGCGGCGTTGTAGTGGGCGGCGTACTCGTCGCCGACGGTCACGTCGAACCGGTCGGCCAACCGCTCGGGCGAGATGAAGATGCTGTAGCGACCACACATACCCACACCGACGGGTGCCGTCCCGAAAAACGCACGCCACGAATCCACCGTCGTCGCGGCCGCGACGCACGACCGACGAACCATTTAGTCGGTCGCACGCGCACCGTCGGTATGGACAGACGGACGCTCCTTGCGACGGCCGGGACAGGGGTCGTCGCGCTCGCCGGCTGCACGAGCGTCGGTGGCGGCGGCAACACCGAGGGCGACGGGCAGTCGCTATCGGAACACCCTGCCGGTCGCGCGCTGGCCGACCAGCCGACGCTCGGTGACACCGCGGACGGCACCGCCATCGTCGCCTTCGAGGACCCCTCGTGTCCGAACTGTCGGCGGTTCGAGCAGAACACGCTCCCGCAGATACGCTCGGAGCTCGTCGCGCAGGACAAGGCTGCCTTCGTCTACCGCGGGTTGCCGATCATCTACGAGTGGGGAAAGCCGGCGACGCGCATCCTCGAATCCGCCTACGACGCCTCGACGGACGCATTCTGGGCGCTGCAGAGCTACTACTACGACGAGCAGGACGCCTTCTCGACCGACAACGTCGCCGACCGCTCGCGCACGTTCCTCGCCGAGGAGACGAGCGTCGACGCGGAGTCGGTCGTCTCGGCCGCACAAGACGGCGACTACGACCCGCCGGTCGAGACCGATCTCGCGGTGGGTGAGGAGCTCGGGATCGGCGCGACGCCGACGTGTTATCTCTTCCGCGACGGCGAGTTCCAGACCACGATTCGCGGCCCGCAGGGGTACGACGTGTTCGCGGCGGGGCTGGGCTACTGATGATTCGGGTGCCGACACGGCGACGTGACTGGCGACTGATGGGACGCACGGCGCGGCTCGTGCTCTCGGTGCCCGGCTACGCACTGCTCGCGGGCGTCGTCGCTGTCGCCGCGCTCGCGCTGTTCGTCTTCTCGCTGAACCTCCCGCTTGTGGGGTACGCGGTCACGGGGGATCTGGCGATCATGGCCCGGGTTCGGCTCCTCGTCGCCCAGTTTCCTTTCGTCGGACCAAGCTTCACGACCGTGCAGGGACTGCTCCTCGTCGGCGTCGCGGCCCTCACCGGCGTCGACGTAACGATGGCCGTGTACCACTTCCGCGAGCACGGCATCTCCGTGCGGGAGGGCGGGTCGGGGCTGCTCCTCCTGCTCCCGCTCGACGGACTGGAGTTCGCACTCGGCTCCGGCTTGGTGTTGCTCCTGTCCGTGTTCTGGCTCGCGGACGGGATGCGCGGCGGCGAAATAAACGGCTGTCCGGTCGACATCTGAGGCGAGCCGAGGTCGCAACCGATTAGTGGGTGCTGGCGCAGGTCGTTCGCGTGAACACGCTGGTCGTCGTTTGCGGGTTACCGGGGACGGGGAAGACGACGGTTGCCCGAGAAATAACCGAGAGAATCGACGCGCGGCTCCTCCGCACCGACGTGGTTCGCAAGGATCTGTTCGACGACCCGGCGTACACGGAGGCCGAGACGGAGGCCGTCTACGCCGAGCTGTTCGACCGGGCGACGGCCGCGCTCGCAGACGAGAGCGTCGTCCTCGACGCGACGTTCCGCACAGAGGCGTTCCGGACTGGCGCGCGCGAAGCCGCCCGGTCCGTGGACGCGGCGTTCAGACTCGTGAGCGTCGAGTGTGCAGACGAGGTGGTGCGCGAGCGCATCCACGCCCGGAGCGACGACGCCAGCGACGCCGACGTGGCGGTGTACGAGCAGTTCCGCAAGACGTACGACCCAGTGCAGGACGCGGACCTCGTGGTCGACAACTCCGGCGAACTGGCGGCGACGTTCGGCCAACTCGACACCGAGTTCTAGGGACAGTCACTTGGGGTGGCTCCACGTACGGCAGGTAGTGACGACGCAGACCGCGACCGACCGACCCGAGCCGAACACGCTGCGGACGCTCCGGCGCTTCGTTGCCGTGCTCCGCGCGTTCCTGCCGCTCGCGGTCGCGTACGCCCGGGACCGCCGCCGGTTCCTCCTCGTCGGTCGGGGCCGCGAGGTGACGGTCGCCGACCAGCGCCGCCGGGCGGCGTATCTGCTGGAGACCCTGCTCGACCTCGGCCCGACGTTCATCAAGGTGGGACAGATCCTCTCCGCGCGGCCCGACGTGCTCCCGCCGGCGTACATCGACGAGCTGTCCGCGCTCCAAGACGAGGTGCCGCCCGAGGACTGGACGCGAATCGAGCCGGTCGTCGAAACAGAGCTCGGTCCCGTCGACGAGGTGTTCGACGAGTTCGACCGCGAGGCGATCAGCGGCGCGTCGCTCGGACAGGTGTACACGGCGACCCACGACGGCGAGCGCGTAGCCGTGAAAGTGCTCCGGCCGAACATCCGCGAGCGCGTCGAGGCGGATCTGGTCGTCGTGGAGACGCTCCTGCCGGCGGTGCTTCGCTTCGCGCCGCCGGGACAGACGTTCACGATGGAGAATCTCGCCGCCGAGTTCGCGACCACCATCCGCGGCGAGATGAACTACGAGGCGGAGGCCGACCGACTGCAGGAGGTACGGCAGAACTTTGCCGACGAGCCGGGCATCGTCGTTCCGCCCGTCGTCACCGAGCGCACTACCGAGCGCGTGCTGACGATGGAGTACGTCGAGGGGACGAAGATCACCGACGTGGACGCGCTCGAAGCACAGGGGATCGAACCCGCGGATCTGGTCGATCAGCTCTCGGAGGCGTACTTCCGCATGATAGTCGAGAACGGCGTCTTCCATGCCGACCCGCATCCGGGCAACCTCTCGGTACGGTCCGACGGCGCAATCGTCTTCTACGACTTCGGCGTCGTCGGCCGGCTCTCGCCACAGCGGCGCGACCAGATACTCGACTTCTACGTCGGGCTCGCGACCGACGACATCGACCGCGTCATCGACGCGTTCATCGAGATGGGCGCGCTCGACCCCGATGCCGACCGGGAACTGCTCCGACAGGTGTTCGGACTCGTGATCGAACAGCTCCAAGGACAGCCGTTCGATCAGGACGAGATCCAGCAGTACGTCCGGGAGTTTCAGGCCGCTGTCGGCGACATCAGCGAGTTTCCGTTCCGGCTCCCGCAGGATCTGGCGCTCATCGTTCGCGTCTCGACGGTGTTGGAGGGCGTCACCCGGACGCTGGACGAGGAGTTCGACTTCGTCTCGGCGGTCACCGACTTCATTCGAACGCGCGGCCTCGCGGACCTCGACGCGACCGGCATCGCCCGCGAAGAACTGGAGTCGCTGGCGCGCGACACGGTCCGCGGGCTGTTCGCCGTCCCGCCGGCCGCCGAAGGGGCGCTCGACCGAGTTGAGCGCGGCGACGCGGGCGTCACGTTCCTGTACGCCGACGACCCGGGGCCGCTTCGCAGACTCGCCACCCGAATCGGCCTCGGTATCGGCGTCGGCGTCGGCGGACTGGCGACGAGCGCGCTCGTCGCGTTCGATCAACCCGGGATGGCCGCCGTCGTCGCGGCCACAACCGGGGCTGGCGTGGTCGCGCTCGCGTACACCTTCCGGCAGCGGTCGAACCGCTCGATACAGGTCGGCGCACAGGTCGCCGGTCGGAGCTTCGAACGGAAGCGGAACTAGCGGGGACGAGTGCCGTGTTCAGATACGCAGAGCGTCGCTCGACTGAACGACCGCGGCGGGCAGGACTGAAAGGGGCCGGGCGCTGCGGGAAGCCCGACGATGTAAGCACCGCAAGCCGACCGGAGGGAGGCTGCGGAGCGCAGCGAGGCGCGCGACCGCAGCGTCCGGGGGCTTTCTACACTTCGTTGTTCTCGTAGTCTCCAGAGTTACTTCCGACTAAACACCACCGGACGAGCACACGCAGAACTAACGAACGACCAGCACGCGCAGGTCGTTGACGTTCGTCCCTGTCGAGCCGGTGTCGATGAGCGCGTCTACGTCCGCCAGATACGACCCCGCGTCGTGGTCGGTGAGTGCGCACCGAGCGGCCGTGACATCGGTGACCGTCTCGCGGTCGACGCTCGCGCCCGCCACCTCGGACGCGCCGTCGACGCCGTCCGTGTCGACGGCGGCGACGACAGCCCCCTCGGTGTCGAGTTCGAGCGCCGCGGCGAGCGCGAACTCCTGATTCGGCCCGCCGCGGCCGGGATCAGTGTCGAGCGTCACGGTCGTCTCGCCGCCGGAGACGACGACCGCCGGCGGCGCGACCGGGTCGCCGGTCGCGCGGATCTGCTCTGCTATCGCGACGTGTGACTGTGCCGCCGCCCGCGCCTCGCCGCGGACGCGCGTCGAGAGGATCACGGACTCGTATTCGTCGGGGGCAGCCTCGGCGGCCGCGCTCGCCGCGGTGTAGCCGTCTGCGAGGATTCGCGTCGTCACGCGCTCGAAGGCCGAATCTTCGGGGCCGGGCGTCTCGGGAACCGCGCCGGCGACGCCCTGCGACAGCCACGACTCGACCGCGTCCGGCAGGTCGAGGTCGTACCGGTCGGCGACAGCGCGGGCCTCGGCGTACGTCGACGGGTCAGGCGTGAACGGACCGCTGGCGACGACAGCGGGGTCGTTCCCGACCACGTCGCTGAACACGAGCGCGGCGACCGTCGCGGGCGACGCGGCGGCGGCCAGTCGCCCGCCCTTCGTCGCCGAACAGTGTTTGCGGACAGCGTTGATCTCGTCGATGCTCGCGCCGCTCGCGAGCAGCTGCTCGGTCGCCGCGCGGAGGTCGTCGAGCGTCAGGTCGCCGGCCGGTGCCGGCAGGAGCGCGCTCCCCCCGCCGGTGACGACAGCGAGCACGAGTGTGCGTTCGTCCGCGTCGGCGAGCAGTTCGCGGAGTCGCCGCGTCCCGTCCACGGCCGTCTCGTCGGGGACCGGATGGCTCCCTTCGATCATCGTCACGCGATCTGTCTCCATCGGTACGTCGGACACGACCACGCCACCGTCGATCCGAGCGCCGAGTTCCGTCTCCAGTGCCGCCGCTGCCGTGCCGGCGGCGTTGCCGCCACCGACGACTAATAGCTCGTCGTACGCGGTGAGGTCATAGGGTACGGACGAATCCTCGCCGCCGGGCGGCCGGCCACCGATTGTCAACGTATCATCGGCCGCGGCGACCGACTCGGCGACGACGCGGGCCGGCTGTGCGGCGTCGATACCGGCGTCGAGACACGTTTGTGCGAGTCGATGCAGCGCGTCAGTCATAGCCTCGCTCTCGGAGCGGTGTGTGAGAAGTGTACCGGCCTGCGACGGTAGGTGTGACGGCTCGAAGCCGCAGCTTCGTGGGGAGACTTCTCGGAGAACGTCGAGTGCTCCGGCAGGGATTCGAACCCTGGTCATCACCGTGAGAGGGTGATATGATTGGCCGGACTACACCACCAGAGCACGTCGCTCGCGTGCATTGTTCGATAGCGTGGTACGTTGTATAACCGTTGCGCTTCGGGGTCGCCGTGTCGTGGTTTCTCACTCGCCGCCGTCCTCATCGTCGAACGGCGAGCCGGCGGCCTCGGGCTCCTCGCCGGCCAGCGAGACGATGTTTTCACGGCCGACGCGGAGCTTCGAGATCCGCTCGTCGTCCTCCATATCGGACAGTAACATCGACACCTTGGACTTCGACCAGCCGGTCTCCTCGACGATGTTCACCTGCTTCATCCGGCCGCCCCGGTCTTCGAGCATCGAGACGACGCGGTCCTCGTCGCTCAGCAGCTCTTCCTCGCTGATGTCCGGCGTCGAGACGCCTCCCTCGGCCGCGCCCGACCCGCCGCGGTCGTCCAGCGCGCCCGACTTGTAGGCGTAGGCCGCCCCCACGCCCAACAGGAGAACTGCGGCGAGCGCGAGCCACGGGAACGAGCCGAGGCCGACGCCTCCGTCGTCAGTCGGCGGGTCGGTCCCACCGTTGGCTGGCGTCTCGCCGGGCGGACTGAGCACGACCAGCGGCCGCTGTTCGCTGAACGACCGCTCGCCTTCCCACGTGACGGCGTCGCTGGCCGTCAGCGAGCTGCGGTTGCTCGTCGAACTCGGGGCGGGTTCCGTGTCGCTGAACGCGAGGTTCGGGCCGTGGGTCACGACGAGCGCCTGATTCGAGGCGATGTAGAACCCGCCCTCGAAGATGTCGCCGAGTTCGACGCGGTCACCGCTGGTGCGTGCGGCGTTCGTCCAGAGGAACGACATCTCGACGGCACCGACGTTGTCATCTTGACCCGGCAGATTCTCGTCAACGTACGCACGCTTGGTGTAGGCTCTCGCCTCCATCGAGCGTCCGGTGGTGTTCTCACCCTTCGCTGTGAGCGCGTCGGCTCTGGCTTGGAAGTCGGTGTACAGCGACGTTTCCTCCGTGTTGAACCGGTCGGCGTAGTCCTCGAAGGCGGCCTGTTCGGACTCGTTTTCGAGCCCCCGCGAGAACGTGAACGTCCACCGGGCGGAGCCGTTCGCGTAGACGGTGACGTTGAACTTCGTCCGGTCGAAGTCCTGCTGCGTGAGTTCGGGCTGTGCGGTGTCCCCGGCGGCGACACCGGCCGCGGCGAGGCTGGCCACCACGAGCAGGCAGACGATTGGGACGACGGCCCGCTTCATCTATCGGGACTGCGATTCGGACCAGTATAAATGCACGCGGAACGCGACGGCGAGAAGCTTTTGTCTCGGTGATTGGTACCATGGGCCGTGGTAGAGCGAATCGTCGACCGGCCGTTGCTGCGGCGCGTGTTGGTGCCCGCGACGGCCTTCGTCGTCACCGCGGTCGGAGGTGTCGTCGCCTTCGTCTCGCTCGCGGACATCGGCGTGGTGGAAGCCGCGTTCTGGCTGCTCGACCCGACGAGCCTCGAACTACACTTCGTCGAACACCCGGACGGCCCGGCGCGTCTCACGAAGGCGGTCGCGCTCGTCGTGTTCTCCGGGCTGGTGGTGTCGAGCATCTGGGCCGGCGAGACGGTGGTGACGGCGGCCTTCGGCGGACAGATCGGAACGGAACTACGACGCATACGGATGAAACGTCAGATAGAGACACTCGAAAACCACGTCGTCGTCTGTGGCTTCGGCATGTTCGGCCGCACCATCACGCAGCGGCTCGCCGAGGCCGGACGCGACGTGGTCGTGGTAGAATCGAACGCAGAGGAACTCGAACGACTCCCCGACGAGGTGCCGTCGCTCGTGGGCGACGCGCGGATGGAGGAGACCCTCCGAGAGGCCGGTGTCGAGCAGGCGTCGGTACTCGTCGCGGCCATCGACGACTCCAACGTCAACATCCAGATCACCATCGTCGCGGACGGCCTCGGGCCGGAGGGTCGGATCGTCACTCGGATCGGCGAGGAGATGTACGAAGGGACCGCCCGCCGGGCCGGTGCCGACGAGGTGATCATCCCCGAGGTGACCAGCGGGACGGAGGTGTCGGAACTGCTGTGACAAAGCGTTTACCGGTCGGTGTTCACACCTCGGTATGGGCGAAGGAGACACAATCCTGAATGCGGTCATCGGCGCTGCCGTCGGTCTGATCCTGTCGTTCCTCCCGGCCGCCATCGTGATCGGTGGGGCGCTCGCAGGCTATCTGCAAGATGTCCCGCGAGAGTACCGCGAGGGCGCGAAGGTCGGCGGGCTGGCCGGCGTCTTCGCGCTCGTCCCGGTGTTACTACTGTTCGGTACTGTCGGCAGCTTTCTGCTGTTCGACATAGGCCCTCGCTTCGACGGAATGTTCACGTTCTTCGGGCCGATACTCCTCTTGTTGGGCGCGGGCTACTTCGTGGGCGGCGGCGCGCTCGGTGGTGTGCTGGGCGCGTATCTCGCCGACGCGCTGTAGCGGAAGCGAACGCATCGACACACTCGGCGGGCACGCAAGGTGGTCGGTGTGTGAACAGCCTCAGTTTTCGCTGTCTGAGCCGCGCTCGTACGTGACGAACGCGAACTCGTCGCGCTCGTCGCGGTCGGTCTCGACCCACGCGTCACCGATCTCCGGAAACGTCGTGTCGCCTTCGTACGCCGCGTCTATCTCGGTGAGTTCCAGCCGGCCCGCGCGCGCTAGCAGCGCCTCGTACACCGTCGCGCCCCCGACCACGAACGCGAGCGAGTCGCGCGCGCCGGCGATAGCGACCGCCTCGTCCACGTCGCCGGCGTGGACTGCACCCTCCGGCAGGTCGAGATCCGAGCGTGAGAGAACGACGTTCGTTCGGTCAGGAAGTGGGCCGTCGATGCGCGCGACGATGGACTCGTAGGTGCGCCGGCCCATGATCACGGGGTGGCCCGTGGTGAGCTGCTTGAAGTGTTCGAGGTCTTCAGGGTAGTGCCACGGCATCGCGCCCTCGTTCCCGATGACGCCGTTGGCCGCGACGGCGGCGACGACGACGAGTTCGGGGTCGTCGCTCCGGCTCATTCTGCCACGGCGAAGTCGATCCCGGGCGCAGGGTCGTAGCCCGACAGTTCGAAGTCGTCGAACGACAGCTCGTCGAGCGGTTCGTTCGCCACCTCGACCGTGGGGCGCTCGCGCGGCTCGCGGGTGAGTTGCGTCAACAGCCCCGGCACATGATCGAGTCGCTCGTCGCCGTCGGCCTCCGAGGGCGCGGCGTCGGTCAGCCACTCGCGGATCGCCTCGTACTCCGCGGGCGCGTCGGCGTCGGCGAGGCGCGACTGCAAGCGGCCGAGATTCTCGCCGTACCAGTCACCGCGTGCGCCCCGGCCACAGTAGATGTGCGCGTCGACGACGGTGTGGCCGAACCGGCCCACCGCCAGATCCGTCCGGTTCGCGACGGCGTGGGTGAGTAGCGAGTAGGCCGCGATGTTGAACGGGACGCCGAGCGCGATGTCGCCCGAGCGCTGGGTCAGGTGGGTGTTGAGTCGGCCGTCCTGCACGTTGAACACGAAGGTGTAGTGACACGGCGGGAGCGTCGACACCGCGGCGTTGGCGGGGTGCCACGCGTTCACGACGATGCGCCGGGAGCGTGGGTTCT
>PXSB01000006.1 GCA_003023185.1 Halobacteriales archaeon QS_9_67_17
GTCAAACAGCACGGCGCGGACGCCGGCATCGTCGCCTCCGAACAGGGCGAGCGGACGGCCGACCCCATCGGCGCGGTCATCGAGGAGTCCGAGGGGCTCGACGCAGTGTTGCTCGCGCTCCCGAACCTCGAACACGACTTCATCCCGCGCATCGCCGAGCGGTTCGCCGACGCCGGCTACGAGGGCGTCCTCGTGGACGTGCTGAAGCGCTCGCGGGTCATCGGGATGCTGGACGACCGCGAGGAGGAACTGGTCGACTCGGGCATCACCTTCGTTTGTGGTGCGGGCGCGACGCCCGGCTTCCTCACCGGCGCGGCGGCACTCGCGGCCCAGTCGTTCGTCGAGGTCGAGTCCGTCGACATCCACTGGGGCGTCGGTCTCAAGTCCGGCTACGAGGACAATCGTGGGACCGTGCGCGAGGACATCGCCCATGTTGACGGCTACGACATGGAGACGGCCCGCGAGATGAGCGCCGAGGAGATCGAGGCAGTCATCGACGAACACGACGGCGTCATCGAGTTCGATGACATGGAACACGCCGACGACGTACTGTTGGAGCGTGCCGGCATCTGTGACGCCGAAGACGTGACCGTCGGCGGCGTACTCGACGTGCGCAGCGACGAGAAGCCGGTCACCACGACGGTCACCGTTACCGGGCGCACGTTCGACGGCGAGCGCGCCACCAACACGTTCGAACTCGGCGACGACACCAGCATGGCGGCGAACGTGAACGGGCCGGCGCTCGGCTATCTGAAGGCCGCGGTCCGGCACAATCGCGCCGGCGACTACGGCGTCTTCGGTCCCGCGGAACTGATGCCCGGCTTCTGAGATGGCCGGAGGTGAGGGACAGCAGACGCGCGACCGCGGCTTCGACCTCCGCGCGCGGCTCCGCGAGCGCGAGCGACGCGGCCTCGAACGCTCGCTCGACACGGCCGAATCCGCCGCCCCGCGGACCCGCTTCGACGGCGACGAGCGACTGGTGTTCGCGTCGAACAACTATCTGGGGCTGGCGACCGACGACCGGGTGCAGGCGGCCGCGGCGGAGGCGGCCCGCGAGGTCGGTGCGGGTGCGGGCGCGAGCCGGCTCGTCACCGGCGATACGACGGCCCACCGCGCGCTCGAACGCGAGTTGGCAGACACGAAAGACACCGACCGCGCGCTCGTCTTCTCGTCGGGCTACGCCGCGAACGTCGGCACGCTCACGGCACTGGACCCGGATGTCGTCTTCTCCGACGAGCTGAACCACGCTGTGTACGACCACTGCGACCCCCATTCGCTGGGGGCAGCCATGCGCGAGCGAGAGGACGATGACGGCTCGTGGCTCGTCGTCACGGACACCGTGTTCAGCATGGACGGCGACGTGGCTCCCCTCCACGACCTCTGTGACGTGGCCGAACGCCACGGCGCGTGGGTGATGGCCGACGAGGCGCACGCGACCGGTCTCTACGAGGACGGCGGTGGCATCGCCGAGCGCGACGGCCTCGGCGACCGCGTCGACGTGCGACTCGGCACGCTCTCGAAGGCGCTCGGGAGTCAGGGCGGCTACGTCGCCGGATCCGAGACGCTCGTGCGGTATCTCGTCAACGCGGCTCGCTCGTTCGTCTTCTCGACGGGGCTGGCACCACCAGCCGCGGGCGCGGCACGGAAAGCACTCGCCATCTCGCGGACGGGCGACTGCCGCGAACGACTCTGGGCGAACGTCGCCCGACTCCGCGACGGGCTGGAGTCGCTCGGCTACGAGGTGCGCGGCGACACCCAGATACTCCCGGTGATGGTCGGCGACCGCGAGGACGCAGTGGCGCTGGCCGACAGCCTCCGCGAGCAGGGTGTCGTCGCGCCCGCCATCCGTCCGCCGACGGTCCCCGAGGGGACGAGCCGGATTCGCGTCGCACCGACCGCCGCACACACGCGCGAGGAGATAGACGACTGTATCGCCGCCTTCGAGACGGTCGGCGGACGGCTCGATTTACTGTGACTGACGCCTTCGCCGTCGTCGGCACCGGCACCGGCGTCGGGAAGACGGTCGTCACCGCGGGGCTTGTCGGCTGGCTCCGCGAGGCGGGTCACGACGCCCGCACGGTGAAGCCGGCACAGACCGGCTATCCGCCGGACGACGACGCCAGCTTCGTCGCCGACGCCTGCGGCACCGACGCCGCAGCGACCTGTCTCCGCCGGCTGGAACCTGCGCTCGCCCCGGCCGTCGCCGCGGACGTGGCCGATGCCGACCTCGATTACGACGCAATCTGCCGTGACACCGCCGCCGCGCTCGCCGATGGCAACCCGGGCGTGTTGGAGGGTATCGGCGGGCTCCGAGTGCCGCTGGCCGACGGTCGCGAGGTGCTCGACCTCGTCGCGGACCTCGACCTGCCGGCGGTCGTCGTCGCGGACTCGGGGCTGGGGACGCTGAACCACACCGCCCTCACTGTGGACGCACTGCGCGACCGCGGACTCCCGGTGGCGAGCGTCGTCCTCAACCGCTACGAGGGGAGGTCGCTCGCCGAGCGGACCAACCCGGACGTGCTCGCCGACATGACCGACGTGCCGGTCCACACCCTGCCGCCGCTGTCGCTCGACGAGCCGAGTGCGGCCGTCGACGGCGTTCGGGACGCGCTCCCTCGGGCCGTGTTTCCCGACGGACTCGCGCCGGACGGGTCGTAGCCGGCACTCGGACACTACCCATCTGCCTGTGCGCGAGCCGTGATGTAGATCCCGGCGAGCACGACGGCACCCCCGGCGACGGTGATAGCGCCGGGCACCTCGCTCAGGACGAGGAGCGCGAGCAGCGTGCTCCCGACCGGTTCGCCCACGAACGAGACGCTGACGACGGAGCTCTCGACGTGGGCGAGCGCCCAGTTGACGACCGTGTGGCCGAACACGCCCGGCCCGATTGCCATTCCGAAGAACAGCAGCCACTCGCGGGCCGGATACGAGAACACCGGGTCGCCGCGCGCGAGGGTGTACGCGAGCAGGCCGGCCGCGCAGACGACGTAGACGACGAGCACGTACGGGATCAGTGCGACCCGCTGACGGACGGACCGACCGGCCAGTACGTACGCCGCGGCCAACACCGCGCCGGCCAGCGCGAGCGCGTTCCCGAGGAGTGGTTCCGGTGCGGTCGTCGCCCCGAGCAGGCCGTCGAGACTCATCAGCCCCGACCCCGCCAGCGCGATGGCGATTCCCAGCGCGATCCGCCGCGACAGCGACTCGTCGAGCAGGAGCGCGGCCCCGACCGCGACGAACGCCGGCTGTGTCGTCACGAGCGTCACGCTCGCGGCGACGGTCGTCCTGTCGACGGATTCGAACCACGAGGCGAAGTGGGCGGCGAGCGCCGCGCCCGCCAACAACGCGGAGAGGAGGTCGCGGCCGCGCAGTTCGCCGAAATCCGCCCGCGACCGGAGCGCAAGCGGCGCGAGCAACAGCCACGTGAAGGCGACCCGCCAGAACGCCATCGGACCCTTCGGGGCCTCGGAGAGCCGGATGAGGATCGCGCTGGTCGACACCGCGACGATTGCGACGGCGAGTGCAACCCGCGGCGGCGTCCGCCGTTCCAGTTCACCGAGCAGCGACACGCTCTGGAATCCACCGGAGCGGGCTTGTGCGTTACCCTTCGAATTGTCGTTTCGTCTCTCGGTGCCGGTAGTGGAACATCGGCGCGAAGCCGACCGGCCCGGACAGCGGCGCGACGAGGTTACCGAGCGGGCCGCCGGGGAGGTCGTACACCAGCCGGTCAGAGACGAGCGTCTCTCCGTCGTCGCCCTCGTAGAACCGGTGGGTGTGTTCCCAGCGCGGGAACGGGCCGTCTTCCATCGTGTCCCGGAAGACAGCGCGCCCAGCGTCGAGATCTGACTCTCGGTGCGTGATGACGGAGGTCCACGACTGTCGCGGGGCGACGCTGAGCGGTCGCATCGCCATCTCGATGCGCGCTCCGACCTCCAGTATTCCGGGGTCGTCCTCGCCGTCCGGACCGACGACACGCTCGACTTCGAGATTCATGAATCCGGGTGTCAACGCCGTCAGTCCCGTGATTTGGGAGTGAAAGTCCCACACTTCTTCGATGGGGGCGTCGACCCACGTCTCCCGGTGGTATGTTGGCATGGTCGAACGAGGAGCGGACGGGCGAAAAGGGCCGTGGTGTGTGTCGGAGCCACAGACGGCAGCAAGCACACTGCACCGCGAGCGAACGAAGTGAGCGAGCGGTAGGGCGCGCGGACTAACGCCAGCCGACCGGAGGGAGGCTGGCGGCAGGAGCACGCCCGCATATTTTCCCCAAGTTTTTGCCCGACTGAGGAGCGCGGAGCGCTCCGAAGGAGGTGCAAAAAGTGGGGCTACTTTAATCGCTCCTGCAGGAAGGAAGGATGGGCCTCCTCGACGCCGTCGACCGACAGGACCTCCTCGGCGATGACGGTCCCGACCTCGTCGCCGTCCGTGCCTCTGACCTCGGCCATCAGCGTGTGGTCGCCAGAGGAGGCGTACAGCGACTCGACGGCGTCGAGTCGTTTCAGCGCCCGCGACGCCTCGACGTACTTTTCGCTCGCGACTTCGATGCCCACGAGGGCAATGGAGCGTGCAGCGAGTTTCTTCGGGTCCACGTCGGCCGAGTAGCCGACGATGACGCCCTCGGATTCGAGTTTGTCGACGTACTTGCGCACTGTCGGCTTCGACACGTCTGCACGATCAGCGATCTCGGCGTAGGAAGCCTGCGCATCCTCCTCTAACACAGAGAGAATGCGATTCTCCGTCGTATCCGCGCTCATACACTACATTTCACGCCACGAGAAAAATATCTTCCGTACCTGAAAGCCGTCTAACCGAGTTCAGAACCTCGGGTAAGACTCTCCGAACAGAAAGTTCGCGTTGCGGGTGTCGGACGCTGACCCGATTACCGGTGGGCGTCGAGCAGGTCGTACGACCGCTTCCACTCGTGGTCGTCGTCGAAGTACTGCTCGGCGATGGGCGACTCGGGCATGGAGTCCTGTTGCATCTTCTCCTCGTGGTAGGTGCGGCGGCCGTCCTCCTGATAGTAGCGGCCGGTCAGCACCTTCCCCTCCCAGAGCGCGGATTCGGTCTCGTACATCGCCTCTGCGGCCTCGCGGCGCTCGGTCACGTCGAAGTCGTACTCGTCGTTCTGCTGGATGTCGATGTACGGGACGTACTGCTTGGCGTCCTTGTTCCACGTGGGACACTGGGTGAGGAAGTCCACGTGCGAGAAGCCGTCGTGCTGGATGGCCTCGACGAGGATCTCCTTCGCCTGATTCGGGTTGACGGCGGCCGTCCGGGCGACGTAGCTCGCGCCCGCCGACAGCGACATCGACAGCGGCCGGAGCGGGTCCTTCGCGGACCCCTGCGGCTGTGTCTTCGACTTGTGACCTTTCGGGCTCGTGGGCGAGGTCTGCCCCTTCGTGAGCCCGAATATCTCGTTGTTGAACACGATGTAGGTCATGTCGTGGTTCTCCCGGGCGGTGTGCATGAAGTGGTTGCCGCCGATGCCGTAGCCGTCGCCGTCGCCGCCCGCCGCGAGGACGGTCAGTTCGGGGTTGGCGAGCTTGGCGGCCCGGGCGACCGGCAGCGACCGGCCGTGGATGGAGTGGAAGCCATAGCTCTCGAAGTACGATGAGAGCTTCCCCGAACAGCCGATACCGGTGACGAGCAGTATCTCCTCGGGGTCGAGTCCGAGCTCCGTGGCGGCCCCCTTCAGCGCCTTGAGGACGCCGAAGTCACCACAGCCCGGACACCACGTCGCCTGCGGCTCGATCTCGGGCGTGAACTCCTCCTGTTCTATCTCGCGGTCCGTGTCGATGGCGTTGAATGCACTCATATCAGTCACCTGCGGCGGGCTGGAAGCGAGCGGTCGGCCGCTCGAACTCCGTCCCGTTGATGGTCGCTTCGAACCCTTCGACGATCTCTGCCGGCTCAAAGGGGTTGCCGTTGTACTTGAGGAGACTCGACATCCTCGGGCCGAACCGCCCGAGTTCCCGCTGGACGAGCCCCTTGAACTGTGCCGACGCGTTCATCTCGACGACGAGACACTCGTCGACGGATTCGAGGAACGCCTCGATCTCTTCGGCCGCCTCCTCGACGGTGCCCTGCTGGCTGCCGAACGTCATGATGCCGTACGTCGCGTCCTCGTCGCCGCGGCGCGACTGGTGAGACGCGTTCTCGGCGAGGTCCTGCTCGATGGAGTCGAGCTTCTCCATCCGGCGGTTCATCTGGGCGACACGGTTGTCGGGGTCCTCCGAGATGTGCCCTTCCGGCGTGTGCTCGTTTCCGCTCGCGAGGAAGCGCCCGCCCCGCTGGCCGGGGATCGAGCGCGGCGACGCGCCCGCCGGCGTGTCGTGTTGGTATCGCTGGAACTTGCCGGAGGCGTGGTGAGCCGCCTCGGACAGTTCGTCTTCCGTCAGCGTCGCGCCGGGGTCCGGATTCGGCTCCCGGTCGAAGAAGTCCGTGTCCACGTTGCGGAGTTCGCCCGACAGCTTCTGGTCGTACATCACGATGGCCGGGATGTGGTAGTCGTAGGCGAGTTCGAACGCCTTCCGCGTCTGCTCGTACGCCTCCGCGACGTTGCCGGGCGCGAAGACGACGCGGTTGGAGTCGCCCTGACTCGTGTACAGGACGTGCTCGAGGTCACCCTGTTCCGGCTTCGTCGGCATGCCGGTCGACGGGCCGGCGCGGGCCGCCTCCACGAGCACGACCGGCGTCTCCGTGATCTCCGCGAGCCCGAGCGGCTCGGACATGAGCGCGAAGCCGCCGCCCGAGGAGCCGGACATCGACTTCACGCCGGCGTGTGACGCACCCAGCGCGAGCGACGCGGCGGCGATCTCGTCTTCCACCTGTTCGGCGACGCCGCCGAACTCCGGGAGATGCTGGCTCATCAGCGTGAAAACCTCGGTCCACGGCGTCATCGGATAGCCGGCGATGAACCGGCACCCTTCGTCGAGCGCGCCGTAGGTGATCGCGTTCGAGGCCGACAGGAGCACCTGCTCCGTCTCGTGGTCGCCGGTGGGGACCGACACGTCGTGGTCGTGGTCCATCTCGGCGACCCGCCCGTGTGCGTCTTCGAGCACGTCGACGTTGGTCTCGTACACGTCCTCCGGCATGCTCTCGGCCATCAGCTCCTTGAAGTACCGGAGGTCGATGTCGAGCAGCGCGGCGGTCGCACCGACGCCTGCGGTGTTGCGCATCACCTCGCGACCGTGTTCCTTGGCGATGCTGCGCAGGTCGAGCGGATACACGTGCCAGTCGTTCGCCTCGGCGCGCTCGTCGAAGTCCTCGGGCAGGTCTTCCTCGTCGAGCAGCCCGGAGTCGTAGACGACGATCCCGCCCTCGTTGAGGTCCTCGAGATTCTCCGTCAGCGGCTTCACCTCCTCGGTGCCGTAGTAGGCGTCGTCCTGTGGGTTCCGCGCGAACGAGTCGCCCAGCGACAGCAGGAAATTGTAGCCGTCGCCGCGGGACTGCACTGGCTCCCCGCGGGCGCGGACCTCCACGTACGTGTGGCCCCCTCGAATCCGCGACGGGTAGTGTCTGTGCGTGAACACGTGGAGTCCGGCACGCATGAGCGCCTTGGTGAAGTTCTGGCTGGTCGAGTCGATTCCGTCACCGGAACCACCGGCGATCCGCCAGATGAGTTCGTTCTCTGTCATAGTATCAGCGGCATACAAACGCCTTGAGACAAGTGGGGCCCGACCGACCAAAAGGGTTTGCGAGTCTTTGGCAGGGATTAATAATGATAAAGGAGTATTAACCGTGTTCGATACCCCCGCCGCGTCGAGCCGTTCGAAATTCGCCTATAACAGAACTGAGACGCCCGCTGCCCGTGGATTTCGAGTTGTAAATTCTACCCACAAGTATATAAGCACGAGTGTCGTGGCCCCATGCAAGTGGCATGTCGCTCAGCGAATTGATTCGGGGTGTCGAGGCCCACGAGAAGACGCTCACCGTCTTCAACAGCGACCCTGAAACCGTCGAGACGCTGCGGGCGCAGTTCGGGGACCGGAACCTGACCGTCCGGGGCGAGTCGACGGAGAGCGGCACACCGAAATCGTACGTCGTCCTCTCACAGGACGAGACGTTCGTCACCGCGGCCGACATCGAACACGTCCTCGCGACGAGTGACGGGGCAGACCCGGAGTTCGGCGCGTCCGGCGGACGCCCGATCTTGGATCACCTCGACGAGACGATGTTCACCTCCTACGACACGGAGCAGATGATCGCCGCCTCCCGCGAGATCGAAGACCGCGCGTGGCGACTGGGCGAGGGCCAACTCCACGCTGGCTTCCAGAAGCTCTCCATCCTCCGCCCGCAGATAGACACGTACGAACAGCTCGCGTCGAAGGAGGGGTTGAACGTCGACGCCTACGCGGTCCCCGACGAAGAGGTGCCCGACCACGACGGCGACCTCACGATCCACGTCGAGCGCGCCGAGGAGATCCGCGAGTCGTGGTTCGTCGCCTTCGACGGCGGCGGCGACGACGTGAACAAGTGCGCTCTCGTCGCCGAGGAGCGTGAACCACGCGAATTCTACGGCTTCTGGACCTACGACCCGGAGACCGTCGACTGGGTGCTGGAGTATCTCGAAACCTCCTACGGGCTCGTCGAGCAGTAGTCACGCCTTCCTCGTCGCTGCTGGATGCCAAGCGGCCGAATCGAGTGCGACCCGTAGGTCGCCCCTCTCTGAGCAGTAATTGCCATAGTGTCGAATTGTCCGTGGTGGTCGCGGTGGCAACAAGCGTTCTTAGCCGGGGTCGAACCACCGAACAGTGTCGGCAGCGACCCGCTCCTGCGACGATACGCACGGCACCGCGGCTGTCGGCTCACATTTAGATTTCGTTATTTGAGATAGCTTTATTGTGTAACATGGGCTCCAGAGACACATGAACACAGGGGGCCGGTCACGTCAGGTCTTGACGGTGCTATTGACAATATTACTGGTAACGGCGTCGTCCGTACCGGTTACCGCCTTAGCCGACGGAGGGTCATCGACCCCTGTGGACGAGTCGTTGTCGAGTGCTGCAACACCGCCCGCTGATTCTGGTGACGAAAGTGAGAACAAGAGCAGTACACCGAACGGTGACGGTGGGAATAGCTCAGAACGAGACTCATCTGACGACCGGGGCACTGGACAGGATAATGCGTCCGAAAACAGGGGTTCCGAGAACGGGTCGCCGGACAATAGCTCCGAAGACGATTCACAGGAAGACCCCGGCCAAGATGATTCAAACGAAGAGCGCGAGGACGACCACGATGACACGGACGGTGAACGCGAGCCTTCGGAGACGCCTGATCAGCCCTCCGATGGCAACCAGACTGACCGTGACGATGGGTCACCCAACGGGACGCGTGGTCCGCCAGCGACGCTCAACCGCGACGGCCGTTACCCCGTCTATCAACTCAATCGAAGTGCAGTCGAGTTTAGACGACTCGCCATCACAGCACTTGAATCAACTGAGACGCGCGGAAATCTCGACTCCCTGTTCAAGGAAATCGAGCAGGCACAGGACACACATATCGACGCGAGCCGGACGCGAACTGGAGCGGTTTTCGAATCGGATATGCGCGTCGCAGCTGGTACGCGTGGCCGTGTTCCGAACGCAACGGGATACATAGTCGCTTCGGACGCGGTGCTCGCCCGGACCGCGATTGCCGATGCCGAGCGCGTTGCCGATACGCTCGATGCCCGGAACGTCTCGTACGACCGTGCGGCCGTTGCCGCTCAGCTTGCCGCGGCGAGGGCGGCTCGTGACCGTGGTGACCGGCTGCGCGGACAGGCACCCGGTGCCGTCAAGCAGTATCGCATCGCGTGGGCCCACGCTCAGCGGGCGCTTGATATCATGGACGAGGCCGTCACCCCGACGGTCAGTATCGACACGCGTCGTGACCGCCCGCACAACGAGTCACTCACGCACCCACTCAACGGGACGGTTTTTGATGTGCGGGGGTACGAACTTACCGCGACCCTCTCGGTGAACGACACGACAAAGCGAACAGTCGCGGTGAACGCGAGCACCGTACCCGGCGACCTCGCGCGGTTCAACACCTCACAGGAACTCGCTCGTCAGTGGCCCGCATTCAACCGGTCGTCGTTCGTGAACCGGACGTACGTCCTGACGATTACGGCGACAGACTCAGGGCGGGACTACGCCCCGACAGCACTCGCGAAATTCGACGAAATCCACGACCGACAGCGCGGGGCGAATCCGCTTCAACTGGACGGTGATGGCCTGCCAGACAGGTACGAAATGCGCGTGACGGAAACCAATCCGCTCGATCCGGACAGCGATGCGGCCCGAACCGCTCGCAGTGAATCCAGGAACGCGACTATCGACGGGAACGAGGACTTCGATGGGGATGGACTCACCACGTACCGGGAGTACCGTCAGTCGCTTGCCCCACTTGATTCAGACACGGACAATGATACGCTTGAGGACGGATTCGAAACGCGGTACCGACCGCTAGCGCCGACTCAGTCAGACACCGACGGGGACGGCGTGCCCGACGCCAAGGAAGATACCGACGATGACGGACTGGCGACCGGACGCGAGCAGACGCTTGGATCGAACCCGGTCGTCGCGGACACCGACGACGACGAACTTGCTGACGACGAAATCGACCGATACGACACCAGCCCGACCGCGACGGATACGGACGGCGACGGACTGACCGACTACGAAGAGGTGGAGCTGGATACGGACCCGTTGGTTGCTGATTCGGACGGGGACGGCTCCGTTGACGGCAACGAGACGTACTCGACGACGGCCACGAACGTATCAACGGGCGTATCCGTGACAGTGCGTACCGATGGACTCGGCAGCGATCAGGTTGAGGTGAGGTCACAGCCGTCCTACTTCGATAACGGAGAGACTCGGGCCGGGCCGACGGTCCAAATCACGAACCGAACGGCAGTCGAGAATGCGACGGTTCGGATTCCGATCACCGAGTCGGTGTCGAATCAGGAATCGCTCAGCATCTACACGTGGGACCCGCAACTAACGAGACGTGGCAGCAGGTCGAGACGTGGGTCGACGCCGAGAACGGCACTGCAGTCGCGACCGTGAATTCGTTCTCGTATTTCACCGTGTTGAACCGGACGGCGTGGGAGCAGGCGACAACCGCCCGGGCGGCGACGGAGTGGCCGTACGGCGATGATTTCGACGATTTGGACGGCTGGCAGTGTTCGGATGACTGCACCGTGGAGTCGTACACGGTAACGACGGAGAGTAGCCGGAGCGGCGAAACCTACACCACCAGTGGGCTAACCCTCACTAATGACGAACCCTCCAGAATCGGCGGTGGTGGCGGCTACGTAGAGTGTGACGATGTGGATCCAATCTCGGGAGACGAGTATCTGACGCAAGGAGCTGTAATCTCACCGGGCGGTGCTGGCGGCGGTGACGACTGTATCGACGATTCGAACGGTTCTGATGAATCGGACGGATCGGACGGTTCCGATGGGTCGGACGACGACGGCTCGGACGGCTCGGACGGCTCGGATGGGTCAGACGATTCGGATGGTTCTGGCGATGAGACGCAGCCGGAGCAGTCAGTGCTGTCGCGGTCAGTGACGTTCGACGGTTCGTTCGAGTCGATCAAACTCGAGACGACGGCCATCATTGAGGGCTCCGAGTACGAGTCGGCCGGCCGGCTGGTGCTCGTGCCCGAAGAGGGAGCGAACCGGACGCGACAGTTGGCTGATGATACCTCGACAGTCGAAGTAGACATCTCTGACTTCGACGACCAGACGGTGCAGATTCGGTACGAGTCGCCGCGTGGCGGCAGCCTCCAAGTTGCACGCCTGCGTGTAATCCGTGACCGCGACGGGGACGGGATTCGGGACTACATCGAGAAGCAGCGGTGGCGGATGGTGAAAGGGGACGGCTCGCCGTTCACGCTCGACCCGTTCCGTGCCGATACTGATGGTGACGGGCGGCCCGACGGTGCGGAGGTGTCGTTCCAGTATTCAGACGCGGCCAAGCGATACGTGCTCGCAGACGTGACCAGCGACCCGACGGCAGTCGATACGGACCGTGATGGTCTGCAGGACTTCGAGGAGGTGAACACATGGGACAGTGATGCTTTATTCTCGGACACCGATAGAGATGGACTCGATGACTTTGCCGACCCTCGGCCCAGAACTGAGGACACTCCACCATCGGTCGAATTACTCAAGTCAGATAATTATGCCGAGTACGTCGAGATGACACTCGACGGGCAGTCGAGCGTGACCGTCGTTGGGAACCCAAAGTACGATCCGGTGAGCCCGCTTGACGAGCCGTTCTACGATACCAGCCGCGCGACCACGACGCAACTCTCGGCGACTCGGTATCGCGTCGAGTTCGAGACGTACGGCTTGTTGAATACGCGGCCGGCGGCGTACTGGCTCAACGCGACCGACGCGGTCGGGAATAAGCGCGTACTCAAGATGAACGTCGAGAACGACGGCGCGGAGCTCGCGGCTGCGGGCGTCACCACCGGTGCGGTTGTGGCGGCACCCAGTCCTGACCCGTTCCCGGATGAAGTGGTTCGGACGCCGGTCGGGCTTGCAATCGCGGCCGGGTCTGCTGGCGTGCTCGTCGCCTCCTACGAACTCGCGGACGCTCGGGGCACGACGACGCGGAACGAACTGGTGACCGCGACGGCGGCAACGTACGAAGACACGGCCGTCGGTGACGTGACACTTCCCGTCGGCGCTAGTGTGACAGCATCGAGCGCGTTGGTCGGCGAGACGAGTCGCGGCTACTGGTGGGAGTACATCGAGCGGGAGGTGCCGGGGTTCACCCAAGACCAGATGGGCGAGATTCTCCGAACGCCCAGCGCCGTCGTGACGACTGGCAGTGGATCGCTGGTTATTGGAGACAACCCCGGAGGCAAGGGGCAGTTGGTTATTGAACTCGTCGGTGGAACTGTAATAAAAGTATACTCTAGACAGGTCATTAGAGATCCTCAGGGTCGCCGAGTGATTATCAATCGGAACGAACGTCACCCATTACAAGATGACAGTGATCACCCGGATAGTTACGATGAAATCGAGGAAGCAATTAAAAACCCCGACGAAATCTGGCAGAGTGGGCGAAGGGTGTACTATGTAAAAGAGATTAATGGCCGATATCTGGTGGTCAGAGCCTACCGAGAAGGAAGCGTCTGGACGATTAGCACTGCGGTATATGAGGGACCGAAACTCCAGGATGTAAGAGACCTTCTTCGGCGCAAAGGATTCAATATCCCCGGTGATAGGGTGTTCTGAATACGCCATATATGGCCGACCTTCGACCGCAACGGTACACGGAACTCGCTCAGGACTTTCGGCGTGAGGGGAGTCTGATGGCCGCTGGCATATACTACGGGGCTGCAAGCGATGGGTGGCTCGCCTCGTTCTGGCGGCTCCCAGGGAACCTGCGCGACGGGTACGAACCCCCGGCGAATAGCCCTCGGTTCCTCGGGCGAGCCGTCCAGGACCAACTCGCGGGAGCACTTTGTTTCCGGTTAGCGGCCGCCGACCAGCGGTTCCGGAGTCGCTGTCGCCGTTGTGCACTCGTGCTCGACGAGCTTCTCGAAGCTGGTGCGTTCGACGGGGTCTCCCCACGGGTCGGTCTGTTGCACGAGGGCCTCGGTGATCTGCGCCTATTCGGGGAGTTGGGCAAGCACGATGCCGCGTACGCGAAGGCAGCAACCCAGTACGAGACCGCCGAGTCGGTGATGGGCTGGCAGGCTGAACCGGAGTTCGATTCCCTCATTCGCCCTCTAATGGAGCTGGCGGATTCCGTAGGATATGGTATCGGTGACGACGAGCGGACCCGAATCAGCATGAAGTCGCTCGAAGCTCGAATCAACTACAAGCGCGACCACTACCCTACGATTATCGATGCCGTGCTCGACGCTGGCAACTGGGAGTCCGACGCGTTCTGAGTCACGGTCGGTTAGCCACCGGTGAACTCGCATGGCCAACGCAGTGAAACGAAACCGCGGCGGTGATGCCTTCCGAAGATATCTGCAACAGTAACGAAACGGACTGAGCCAAGGAACAATGATCGCTGGCAGGGCGGTGGCCTGAGCTTACAGTTCGTCAAACGACCCCAAGGAACTCACGACGGAGTACCCCCCGTGCGTCAACTCGGTGACTGTCGGTAAACGAGATTGCGCTGAATCTCGTTTGCCCCTTCGTAGATGACCGGAATCCGCACGTCGCGGTACACCCGCGAGATGCGGTTTTCGAGGAGGACGGAGCGACCACCGTGGAGCTGCATCCCCCGCTCGGCACAGTCGGTCGCCACCTCCGTCGATTTCACCTTCGTCATCGAGGCCCAGAAGCCGCCGCGGTCGCCGTTCGCAACCTTGTCGGCCGCGCGCCAGTTGAGCGCGCGGGCGGACTCGAACTCCAGTCGCATGTCTGCGAGGCTGTGCTGGACCGCCTGAAACTCGTTCACCTGTCGGCCGAAGGCGTTGCGGCCGTGGACGAAGTCCCACGCCTCCTCGATGGCCGCGGCCGCGAGCCCGAGGCCGTGACCGCCGACGGCGACCCGACCGTGGTTGAAGAACTCCGCGAGCATGTAGAAACCGGCTCCTTCGTGGCCGACAAGGTTCTCAGCCGGGATGCGAGCGTCGTCGAGAACGATGTGTGCCTGCTTGGAGGCGCGCATTCCCATCTTCTCCGGGATGTGCTCCGCCTCGTAGCCGTCCGTGTCCGTCGGGACGACGAACATCGAGAAGTTACCGTAGCGGTCCGTCTCGTCGTCGCCCGTCCGCGCGTACAGCGTCACCCAGTCGGCCTCGACGCCGTTACCGACCCAGTACTTCTCGCCGTTCAATACCCACTCGTCACCCTCCTTCTCGGCGCGGGTCTGCATCCCCGCAAGGTCGCTCCCCGTCTCCGGTTCAGACACCGCCAGTCCGGTTATCTGTTCGTTCTCGCCGACAGGCCGGAGATACTCTTCCTTCTGCTCGTCGCTGCCGTACTCCTCGATCATGTCGGCCCCGAAGCTCGCCAGCTGGAGCGTGAGCGCGATGCCGGCGTCCGCCCGGTAGAACTCTTCGGTGAGCGCCAGCAGTTGATGCAGGTCGAAGCCGCGCCCGCCGTACTCCTCGCCGACGTTTCCCGCGACGAGACCGGCGTCCATCGCGGCCTCCAGCACTTCCCACGGGTACTCGCCGGAGCGGTAGTACCGCTCGGCGTTCGGCGCGATGTACTCCTCGGCGAACTCGCGTGCCTCGGCCTTCACGTCTCGTGCGTGTTTCGGAACAACGGATTCGTCGAGAAGATCCATATCACGTTGACGTACGAGCCACGCCGGCAAATACCCCGGTGAAACTGGGGGCCGGTTGGCGGGCGTTTACCGGCTCGGGGCGGCGTCTTCGGGTGCCGACCCCTCGTGGAGTTCCATGCTTCCGGTGTACTGCTCGCGGAGATCCTTCTTCGAGAACTTCCCGGTGGCGGTCTTGGGCACCTCGTCGATGTACTCGACGGCGTCCGGGAGCCACCACTTCGGATACTCGTCGCCGAGCATCTCCAGTATCTCGTCGTCGAGCGTGTCCCGGTCGGCGTCCTCGGTCGGCACGACGAACGCGACGGGTCGCTCCTGCCACTTCTCGTGGGGGACGCCGATGACGGTCGCCTCTGACACGTCGTCGTGGGCCATCACCGCGTTCTCCAGTTCGACGCTCGATATCCACTCGCCGCCGGACTTGATCACGTCCTTCTCGCGGTCGACGATCTTGAGATAGCCGTCCGGGTCGACGCTCACCACGTCACCCGTCTTCAACCAACCGTTCTCGAAGTCCTCCTCGTTGGCGTCCGGCCGTTTGAAATACTCCTTCGTGACCGACGGGCCACGGACGTACAGTTCGCCGAACTCCTCGCCGTCCCACGCGATGCGGTTGCCGTCTTCATCGATGATCTTGAACTCCAGTCCGGGTGCCATCAGCCCCTGCTTGCTCCGCTTTTCGAGCTGTGTCTCGTACTCCTCGTCTTCGAGGTCGGACTTGAGGTGGGCGACGCTCCCGATGGGCGACATCTCGGTCATCCCCCACGCGTGGAGCAGTTCGACGCCGCGGTCGTCGAACCAGCGAATCATCGACTCGGGGGCCGCGCTCCCGCCGACGATGACCCGCTCCAGCGAGGAGAGGTCCGGGTCGTTCTCCTCACAGTACTCCATCAGGCCGAGCCACACCGTCGGCACGCCGGCGGTGACGGTGACGCCTTCCTCCTCGATGAGCGTGGCGAGGTGTTCCGCGTTCGGCGACGGCCCGGGGAACACCTGCTTCGATCCCCCGGCGGTCGCGGTGAAGGGCATCCCCCACGCGTTGACGTGGAACATCGGCACGACCGGCATCACCACGTCGTCGTCGGCCATCGGAATCCCCTGCGGCGAGAGCGACATCATCGTGTGGCTCCATAGCATCGACTGGGTGTACTCGACGCCCTTCGGCTTCCCCGTCGTCCCAGACGTGTAGCACATCCCGGCTGGCTGGTCGTCGTCGAGATCCGGCCAGTCGTAGTCGGCGTCATGGCCGTCGACGAACGTCTCGTAGGCGGGTGCGTCGAGCGCCTCGATTGGCTCCTCGCCCATCGCCACGAAGTCGACGCCCTCGAACTCCTCGGCTCCGTCGGCAGCGCCCGCGATCTTCTCGGCCAGCGACGGGTCGACGAAGATCACCTCGTCGTTCGCGTCCTCGACGATGTAGCGGATGTGTTCGTCCGGGAGCAACGGATTGATCGTGTGTAGTTGCCCCCCCATCGACGGCACCGCGAAGTACGTCTCGAAGTGCCGGTCCGTGTTCCAGCAGAACGTCCCGACGCGGTCCCCCTGCTCGATGCCGTGTTCGTCGAGCGCGTTCGCGAGCCGTGCGGTGCGGTCGGCGTACTCGGCGTACGTCTGTCGCGACATTCCGTCGTGATTGCGCGAGACGATCTCCGTGTCGCCGTAGAGTTTGCTCGCGCGCCACAGGAACGGCCGTAACGTCTGAGTGTGTCCTCCGGGCATCTCGTCCGTCTACTCGCCGTCGTTGCTAATGATTCTTGCTTTGATTTGGGACGGCACTGAGGAATCTATCGTCGCCGCGCGACCGCGACCCCCTCACCCAGCGGGAGTAGCGTCGTCTCGAAGGCGTCGTCGTCACGGAGCCGACCGAGTAGCTCCGCGACGCCACGGGTCGCGTCGTTCGTCGCCGTCTCTCGCCCCTCGACGAGCGCGAGGATGGCCTCGAAGTCCAGCGACCCCGCGGTGACGGCGTTGTCGACGAAGACGAGCCCGCCCGACGCGACTTTTCCTCGGACCGCGTCGAACGCCGCCGGATAGCGGGCCTTCTCGTTGTCGATCAACACCACGTCGAACGGGCCGTCGTACCGCCCGACGGTGTCGAGCGCGTCGCCGTGCTCGAATCGACATCGGTCCGCGTAGCCGCCGCGCGCGAGATACTCCCGGGTGTCGTTGAGTTCCTCGGCGTCCACCTCGGTCAAGACGAGTTCGCCGTCCGCGGGGAACGCGTCGGCCAGCCAGTACGCCGAGTAGCCGAAGCCGGAGCCGAACTCGAAGCCGCGCTCCGCGTCGACGGTGCGCGCCAGCAGTCGCAGCCACGCGCCCACCTCCGGGCCGACAGTCGGGAACCCCTCGCGGTCGGCACGCGCGTCCATCTCGTCGACCACCGCGTCTGTGTGAACCAGTTCGCGAGCGAGCCGACCGACCTGCGCCGGGTCGATGTCGTGCATGCTCGTGGCTCGGCGGAGGCAGACAAAAGTATCCCTCCCCGCGGCGGTTACAGCCGATTAGGCCTCCATGGTCTGATTGATCGGCCGATTGTTCGGGCAGGTGCGCGGTAGCTCGCTGTCGTAGCTGCGATACACCACCCGCACGCGGTCGTCGGCGTCGACCCAGTCGGCCGTCTCGTTCCACGCGATGGTCATCGAATCGCCCGTCGTGACCGGGAACGACCTCCCGTCTCCTCCGGCCCACGTCACCGCTGTCGTCTGGTCTGTTCCGACATCGTAGAACCGTAGGTACGCGCTTCGCGCGTGCTCGCCGCCCAGCCGATCACCCCCCGTGTGGCTGACGGTCGTAACCTGCGCGTCCACGTCGTCCGTAACGTCGAACGTCGCGCCCGGCACTCCCCGCGTGATGTCGTCGCCGTCACACGGCCCAGTGAACGGGACGAACCCGGCTTGCATCGTCGCTGCGACGACGATGGTCGCGAGGCCGAACCACGTGAACAGCGTAATTTTGCCCCTCGTCTTCCCCCAAATGTTGTCGAGCCAACCACTCATCCCCCACCTGCGACTGTTCGCTCCGGATTATAAACGTACTGGAGGCTTTCAGTAGAACGAACGCGAATATTTCCGATCTCGACAGCTAACGCGGCAGTTGAGGTTGGAAAAGCTATCGCTGTCGGTGCAGTGACTGGCGTGATCGAGTGCGGCGCGCCTCAGAGTTTGTTCTCGGCGTCCTCTGCGAGCTCCTCCATGCGCTTGCCGATGCGGCCGGCGTCGGAGAACTCGTCTTCGGACATCACGTCAGCGAGCGCGTTGCCCAGCACGAACACCGCGTGTTTGTGTTCGCTCTTCGATTTGTGTACGTCCTCGGGCGTCACGTCCAGCTCGTCGTACGCGTCGAACGCGCCGCTGTCCACGCTGTCCATCCCTCGGAACGTGTTCATTATCTCCACCATGTGGTCGTGGAGTTCCAGCAACTCGTCTTTGTGCATGTACGTGCGTACCGCTGATGCGGGAATAAGCCTTGCGTGGAACGCAGCGACAGGAATTTAAAACACGTACTCGTCGTCGTGACCCATCATTCCGTCCTCCTCGAACTCCGGTTCCTCCTCGTCCATCGGCCCGGAGGTTTTGTACGCTCTGATCCCCGCGGAGAGCACGTCTTCGATGGCCTCCTCCCGGTCGTCGAACTCGCCGCGCTCGACCAGTTGGGCGACCTGCATCTCCAGATGTTCGGGGACGGTTATGTTGACCCTCGCCATCTCGATTGGGGATTTGACACTCGGGTATTTAAGACTACTGGGGAATTTTACTCAGCACGAACTGGCGCTTCCGAACGACTCATATTTCTTTTGCTATACCGGGTTTCCGTTGTTAGATCGTAACTGCGCTGAAACAGTACGCTAAGGAGGCGTCGACCCGAACCGCGGGTATGTACGACGCGACGGATCTCTACCGCGAGTTCGACGGCGAGCGGCTCCCGCCCGGCCAGCGCCAGACCGACGGCTTTCCGGTGCTCTCGAAGGGTGAGGCGCCGGCCGTCGACCGCGAGGACTGGACCTTCGAGGTGTGGGGTGCGGTCGACGACCAGTTGTCGCTCTCCTTCGACGAGTTCACCGACCTGCCGAGCGAGACGCAGCGACAGGACTTCCACTGCGTGACGGGGTGGTCGCGGTTCGACAACGCGTTCACCGGCGTCACCTTCCCGACGGTGATGGAGGCGGCCGGCGTCCACGACGACGCGGTCCACGTCATGTTTCACGCGGCGGACGGCTACACGACGAATCTCCCGCTGGACGACTGCGACCGCCGCGAACTGCTGTTCACGTGGGATCTTGACGGCAAGCCGCTCCCCGCAGACCACGGCGGCCCGGTCCGCGTCGTGACGCCGCACAAGTACGCCTACAAGGGTGCGAAGTGGGTGACGGGCGTGGAGTTCCTCACCGAACCCGAGCGAGGCTACTGGGAGAAGCGCGGCTACTCGACCAGCGCGAACCCGTGGCAAGAGGAGCGATACGCGTAGAAGTCGACGGCGCGCCGTCCCCGCTCTCTGGCGTGGCCGTGGCGGCCGGGAACGGGAACCCTAAAACGGTGGCCCTCTAATAGACCGACGATGGAACCGCTCGGCGAGGCAGCGTCGACCGGCATAATCTCGCGAGCCACGCGGCTCACGGCCCCGTCTGCTCGCGCGGTCCTGTCGGCGGCGGACGCCCCGCGCACGTTCTGGAGCGCGCCGGGCGAACCGACGGTCGTCGGGTCGGGCGCGGCAGCGGTGTTAACGGCGACGCGAAGCGACCGCTTCGAGGCCGTCCGCGAGGCCGGCGAGTCGCTGTTCGACCACGGCAACGTCCATGCCGGCACCGAGGCGGCGCGGCCACGGCTGTTCGGTGGCTTCGCATTTCACGACAGCCACGCGGGCGACCCGCCGTGGGACGGCTTCGCTGGCGCGCAGTTCGTCCTCCCGCGCCGGCAGGTGACGTACACCGACGACGGCGCGTGGCTCACTGTCAACGCCATCGGGCCGGACGCGACGCCCGAGTCGGTCGAACGCGCACTCGACGCCGCCGTCGAGGAGGTGTCCGGCCTCTCGGACCCCGGGCCGGCACACCAGACGACCGTCGTCGACCGGACGCGGACGACGAGCCGTGAGACGTGGCGCGAGTCCGTCACCGACGCGACCGACCGCATCGACGCGGGCGAACTCCAGAAGGTCGTGCTCGCGCAGGCGCTGCGGGTCGAACTCGACCGCCCGCTCCGCGCTGCCGACGCGCTCGACCGCCTCGCCGAGACGTATCCGGACTGCTACCGCTTCCTCGTCGAACCCGCAGCGGCGGGCGACGACGCGCCCTCCTTCTTCGGTGCGACGCCCGAGCGACTCGTCGACCTGCACGGACGAACCGTCTCGACGGGCGCGCTCGCCGGCACGACCGGGCGCGGCGACACCCCGGCCGAGGACGAGTGGCTCGCTCGCGAGCTGATGGACGACGAGAAGAACGTCCACGAACACGAGATTGTCGCGGACGCGATCCGCGACCAGCTGGAGCCGTACGCTGCCTCCGTCTCGACGGGCGTTCGCTCGATCCGGCGGCTCGCGGCCGTTCAACACCTCGAAACGCCGATCACGGCCGAGCTCGCGGAGGCCGAACACGTGTTGACGCTGGTGGAGGCGCTCCACCCGACGCCCGCAGTCGGCGGCCTCCCGCCCGAGCGTGCGCTGGAGACAATCCGCGAGACGGAGCCGTTCGACCGCGGCTGGTACGCGACGCCTGTCGGCTGGTTCGACGCCGCGGGCTACGGCTCCTTCGCCGTCGCGCTCCGGTCGGCCGTCGCCGACGGCGACACGGCGACGCTGTTCGCCGGCGTCGGCATCGTCAGCGACTCCGATCCCGACGCCGAGTGGGACGAGGTGCAACTGAAGTACCGGCCGATGCTCGACGAGCTCGAATGACCGCCCCGAACGTCAACACGCTGTGGGGGCGAGCTATCGTCGACGAACTCGCGAAGGCGGGCGTCGAGGCGGCGGTGCTCTCGCCCGGTTCCCGTTCCACGCCGCTGACGGTCGCCTTCGCCCAACACGAGGCGGTCGAGACGTTCACGCACCTCGACGAGCGGTCGGCCGCGTTCTTCGCGCTCGGGCGCGCCAAGCGAACCGGCCGGCCGACGCCGCTCGTCTGCACCTCGGGCACCGCCGTGGCGAACTACCACCCCGCAGTCGTCGAGGCCGGGCGAGCGCGCGTGCCAATGGTACTGCTCACGGCCGACCGCCCGCCGGAACTCACCGACAGCGGCGCGAATCAAACGGTCGACCAGCAGGGAATCTTCGGTGACGCAGTTCGCCACGACCGCACGCTCCCGGAACCGGAGGTCGCCGACCGGAAGCTCCGGGCGCTCCGCACGGCCGTCGCACGGGCCGTCGCAACGAGCGAGGCGACTTATCCTGGCCCGGTCCACCTGAACGTCCCGTTCCGAAAGCCGCTGGAGCCGACGGTGGAGACGGACGACGTGTCCGAGGGGTGGGTCGACGACCACCCGCTCGCGGTCGGCGGTCGGGACGGCCCGTTCGTCCGGACGACGCAGGGCCGATCCACGCTCGCCGCGGCCGACCGTGCCGCTGTCGTCGATGCCATCGACGCGCTCCTCGGTCTCGCCACCGCCACGGGCTTCCCCGTGCTGGCCGACCCGCTCTCTGGGATTCGATTCGGGAGCCACGTCGAGACGGCGACGGTCCTCGGCGGCTACGACTCGTGGGCACCGGCGCTGAAGGACGACCTGCCGACGCCGGACGTGGTACTCCGCTTCGGCGCGTCGCCCACCTCGAAGCCGACACGGAAGGCGCTCGCGGCGACGACGCTCGAGGACCCGGACGCGGCCCCGCGGCAGTTCCTCGTCGACCCGGCGGGCGGGTGGCGCGAGGCGGAGTTCACCGGGACGGACACGCTCGTCGCCGACCCGACACGCCTCGCGAGCGCGCTCGCCGGACGAGTCGAGGGCGGCGACGACACCGCCTACGCCGACCTGCTCGCGGACGTAGAGCGCGACTACTGGAACCTCGTCGCGGACGAGGACCGCTTCTTCGAGGGGGCCGTGCTCCGGGAGGTGGCCGCGCTCGCGCCGGACCCGGCGACGCTGTTCGTCTCTAACTCGATGCCGGTGCGCGATCTCGACCGGTTCGCCCGGCCGCGTGCGGCCGACCTCACCGTGCTCGGCAACCGGGGCGCGTCGGGCATCGACGGCATCACCTCGACCGCGCTCGGGGCCGGCAGCGCGACCGACGACCCGCTCGTCCTCGTGACGGGCGACCTCGCCTACTTCCACGACACCAACGGCCTGCTCGCGGCCGACCGGTTCGACCTCGACGCGACGGTCGTGCTCGTCAACAACGACGGCGGCGGCATCTTCCAGCTCCTCCCCATCGAGGAACACGAGACGTTCGAGGGCTACTTCCGGACGCCACACGGTCTCGACTTCGAGCCGACGGGCGACCTCCACGGCGTGGGGTTCTCACGGGCGAGCACGCGTGAGGGGTTCCGCGAGGCGTTCACGGCGAGCGTCGAGCGCGATGGCACGCAGGTAATCGAGGTTGGGTTCGACCCCGCCGAGAGCCACGCCGTCCGCGAGGCGCTACAGGAACGCGTCGAGGGGGAACTCGACGTCACGCTCTGAGCGCGAGGGCGTTCGCGCTCACGACCGCCCGGTTTTTGCGCCGGCCGCGCGCAGTGTAGGTATGGTATCCGAACTCTTCGACCCGGACGCGTGGGAGCCGGTCGACGACACCGACTTTCAGGATCTCACGTATCACCGCGCACGCGACGTGGGTGCCGTCCGCATCGCCTTCGACCGACCCGAGGTGCGCAACGCCTTCCGCCCGGAGACGGTCGACGAACTCTCGGCCGCGCTCGACCACGCCAAGCGCCAGACCGACGTGGGGTGTGTGCTCCTCACGGGCAACGGCCCGTCACCGAAGGACGGCGGCTGGGCGTTCTGTTCGGGCGGCGACCAGCGCATCCGCGGGGACGCCGGGTACGAATACGAGGATGAACACGGGTCCGGCACGAGCGGTTCGGGCGAGCACGCTGCCCCACGGCTCCACATCCTCGAAGTCCAGCGACAGATCCGTCACATCCCGAAGCCGGTCGTCGCCGTGGTGCCGGGGTGGGCAGTCGGCGGCGGCCACTCCCTGCACGTCGTCTGTGACATGACGCTCGCCAGCGCCGAGCACGGGAAGTTCTTCCAGACCGACCCGGACGTGGCGAGCTTCGACGCCGGCTTCGGCTCGGCGTATCTCGCCCACCAGATCGGCCAGAAGAAGGCCCGCGAGGTGTTCTTCCTCGGGAAGGCCTACGACGCCGAGGAGGCGGCGGAGATGGGGATGGTGAACGAGACGGTCCCCCACGAGCAACTGGAGGAGCGCGCCTTAGAGTGGGCCAAAGAGATGCTCGACAAGTCGCCGACGGCCATGCGAATGTTGAAGTACGCGTTCAATCTCGACACCGACGGACTCGTCGGCCAGCAGGTGTTCGCCGGCGAGGCAACCCGGCTCGGCTACATGACCGACGAGGCGAAGGAGGGCCGCGACGCCTTCAACGAGGGGCGCGAGCCGGACTTCTCGGAGTTTCCGTGGCACTACTGACCCTTCTTCACTCTCGTCCGGGATCGTTGCAGTCACGGAATCCTCGTGCCTTTTAAAAAAGGAATTATTGCCTTCGCGCCGCTCATCGGCGCTTCTCACAGCCGGCAGAAGCCTCACTGGTACGTAGAGATTCAATGATCCGACATACGGAGTATGGTATTTAGTCGCTGAACTGCCGGGTTGTTACTTACTCACACAGACGGTGGGACAAGGGCGTACGCGGTCGCAACGTGGAGAGAGCGTGCCATGCTCTCGGCAGATAACGATTACCTGCCGCTCAGGGCCTACCCTTCACTAACGCGGAGGGTAAATCCCCAACTGAACTTCTCTCCGGGGTCCGAGCCTCCATCGGCCTCTGGGTCATCCCACACTTTGATTTCTTGCTCCCACCGGTACTCTCCGGGGTCGAGGTAGCCGTCTTCTCGGTAATCGTGCCACACTTGATACGTAGTCGACACTGTTTCTCCTGATTCGTAGGCTCGCGGGGGGCAGCCGTACGCAGCATGCACTCGAGTTTCGTCGGTGGGCTTGTCTGCAACCCATTTGTTCTCTACTCGTGCAGGGGCGTCTTCGAGCTGCCGGTACAACCACAGGCCAGCTGGCTCATCACTCCCCTTTTGTATGCGATTGAACATCGCGCACCGATCTTCTCCGACCGAGAGGGCCCGCTCAGAGCCACGGTTTGTAGCTGAGATACGAACAAGAGCAGTCTTCTCAGCCGTAATCCAAGGCTGGGTGACTTCCGCAGTCAGCTTGATGGCCGTTTGGTCAGGGACACTATCCCGTCCAGCGAGGGTAACATGCCGCTGAACATCTCCAGATGGGGGTGTTGGCTCCGACTCCGTATCGGTCGCTGAGGACGAACTCTCGCCGCTACTCGCCCCGCTACAACCTGCCATTAGAACGGCTGATCCACCACAAACACTGTATAAGAGGTCTCGTCGGTTCATATTGAATCCATGCTGGTTAGTAATCATAACGGCGTTGGAGAATAAAATACGCGCCTGAACCTCCAAAAAATTGATATATCATCAGCCGACAGGGGCAGTGAATACTCCCTTATACGTATCTTTTATATTGTGGGCAGATGGGCCGATGGTTTGCTTGCGAATCCTATTGCCGTTGCAATCGTAGTTATCTGTCGGGTTATCTATTGCTGATGTTATGCTGACAATGTAGGCATCACCATTCCGAATATCGTAGATAGGACCACCAGAGTCGCCCGGTGCCCCATTAGTATCGAGCAGAACCCCTTCGTTTTGATAATCGACACATGAAGAGAAGCTGTCTGAAACATCTTTATCGGCGACGACATTGACATTTTCTCCCAGAGAAGCACCTACTTTTGTCACAGTATCCGTGGAAGACGAGACGAGATCGGCTAAGCCATCCTCGCTGACAGATCCAGCGACCGTTCTAGTCGTCGTGTCCGGCTCGAGAACCTCGTTTGTAACAGCATACCCGCCGTTGGACCGACCTACTATTGTATCTGTGCTAGACGACTGCAATGTGGTTGTGCCCCACGTATCGCCTTTTTGAATAATATCCTCTCCAGTCTGGTCGTAACACGAATCGCCGTAGAGATGGAGAGCAGTCATCAGATGGCGTTCATAGGAGCCGTCACCGTCAATGTCGATATAGAATTGAGTGCCTGATGTCCCTTTATCCTCAATAACTACTCCACCGGGGAGGTCGTCTGCGTCCGCGTCGTTGTAGCAGGCTGCGAAGATTGGTTCTCCATATTCTTCTGTGACGACAGGCACTCCATTGATCTCCGAGGGGAGCTGGTCAGCCAAGTCACTGCTTGTGATCCCGATGTTGACGGCGAAGCCGCGTTTTCCTCCGAAGTAGTGATCGAACGCCGTAACAGAAAACCGCTTAAATCCGTCACGGCTGGCGTATTTTTTTCTGATAGTCTCTTTCGCTTGCTTGGCTGTTTTGTGGTGATCGTACCAAGACTTCGGGACCTCTTTAGTGAACTTTGGCTGGTCCGCTTGAACATGGGTTACTATTTCGACATACTCAGTGGCCGATGCAGAGCCTACGAATCCAACGAGTGTGGCACTTAGGCCCGTTCGTTTCAGAAATGCTCGCCTACTGTTCCGGGTAGGGGAATTATTTTCGTTTCCCATGACACGTTCACACAACTGATTAGTATTATTACTTTTGGCATAACAATTATACCCAATTCTGAGTAATTAACGACAACTTACTACAGCCGAGGGTACAGCAAATCGGAGCACGACTCGTTTTTCTAATCCTCAGAATTCCTAATTCACCTGTGCACAGGGGCGCTCGGTCGGCCGGCACGCTGGATGGCCTCATACTCCGTATCTTGAGAATGATTAGCGATGTATCTTAGTGGGTGCAACCAATCACATACAAATCACATGACACCTGACAGCTATGACGATGCTTCAGAGCCAAAGTACCGGAACGAGGAATGGCTTTGAACATATTCGAGGCGGAAGCGTGGCCTACCCGCTTGCGTGCGGAGCGAGGGCCACCTGTTCGCAACGGTGTCAGCCGACCGTCCGACGCCACCAAACCGCTATTATGTCTCGGTAGCAACGAGGTCGCATGGCGGATCTTAACGCACGCGTGGACGAGATATACCGGCGCTATCTCGGGGAGCCGGAGCGGGATCTCGACGTGTATCTGGGCTTCGCGCTGTTCATCGGCGGGATCGCGCTCGGCATCGTCGGCCTGCTCCTGTTCGGGTTCGAGCGCGCCGCCGCGAGCGACGGGCCGCTGTGGGCGCTCCGCGAACTGGCGTTCGTCGTCGGGGCGCTCGGATTGCCGATACTGCTGCTCGGCGTCACCGTCCTGCTTCCGGTCGACCGACGGGCCTCCTACGCCGCGGGCGTCGGCGCGACGATCACCCTCGCCGCCGCGGCGTTCTTCGTCTCCGTGTATCCGAGTCAGTGGAACGTAACGGCCGGACAGGACTTCTCGTTTCAGGGGGTGGTCGTCTACGCCGTCGGCTTGGTGACCGTCATCTCGGCCACCGGCGCGGCACTCGTCTCGTACCACGTCGAGCGCACGCGGGGCGTGCCCGCAGGAGAGGCCACGGGTGCAGGGACGGCCGCGACGAGCGGTGCAAGCGGTAGCGCGGCCACCGACGGGACGGCCGGATCCGCGCTCGACGAGGAGGCGGTAGCCGAGCAGGCGCAACGCGACTACGAGGAGGCGATGGAAGACGCCGACATCTCGTGGGGCGGCGTCGAGAAGACGGACGTGAGCCGCCGGCTCTCGGTAGACACCGGCGAGGTCGACGACGTGGACACCTCCGGCTTCGACCCCGACAGCGCCACCCAGACCCGGTCATCCTCTTCGAACGTCGACGCCGCGGTCGAGGGGCTGAACGCGATGCGCGGCGAGGACCCCGACGCGGAGCGGTCGGACGAGACGACCGACGACCAGGCGGCGGCCCTCGCCGAGTTACGCCAACAGCAGGCACACGAGGAGCAACAGCAGAAGCAGAAGGACGGCGTCGTCGGGAAACTGAAGGACCGACTCGGGATGGATTGACGGCGGCGGGTAGCCACGGTGAGGTGGATTTAATACCTGCGCCCGTCGCCCTGGGATATGGCACGCGGCATCGACATCGGTACGATGAACATCGTGTCGGCCAAGCAGGAGGGGTCGGACACGCTGTTCGTACAGCAGCGGAACTCCTTCGTCGAAATCGACTACTCCGATATGGCAGAGCAGATGCTCGCGCGGTCGGACGTCCTCCACATCCGGAAGGGCGACCAGGTGTACGTCGTCGGCGACGACGCGCTCAATTTCGCCAACATCTTCAATCAGGAGACGCGCCGGCCGATGAAGCAGGGCATCCTCTCCTCCGAGGAGCAGTCGGCCATCCCGATGATTAAACTCATCATCGAGCAGGTGCTCGGCGAGCCGGAGCCTGCGGGCGAGCGCGTCTACTACTCGACGCCCGCCGACCCCATCGACTCGGAACTGTCGACGCTGTACCACCAGAAGACGCTGGAGTCGTTCCTGAGCGACATGGGCTACGACCCCGAGCCAATCAACGAGGGGATGGCAGTTATCTACTCCGAACTCGCGGATTCGAACTTCACCGGACTCGGCATCTCCTTCGGTGCCGGGATGACGAACGTCTGTCTCTCCTACTACGCGGTGCCCGTGATGACGTTCTCCGTCGCCCGCGGCGGCGACTGGGTGGACGGACAGACCGCGACCGCCACCGGCGAAACCGTCGACAAGGTCACCTCCATCAAGGAGGACGACTTCAGGCTCGACTTCACCACCGACGCCGGCGGCGTCGAGGGCGCACTCTCCATCTACTACGACAACCTCCTCGATTACGTCATCTCGAAGATTAGCGAGGAGGTCAACGAGGAGGACGTCGAGGAGGGGCTCGACGTGCCGGTCGTCGTCACCGGGGGCACCGCCTCCCCGACCGGCTTCGAGGGGCTGTTCGAGGAGCGGTTCGAACAGGCGGACATCCCGTTCAACATCTCCAGCGTCTCGAAGGTCGACGACCCACTCTACTCCGTGGGGCGTGGCGCGCTCGTCGCCGCCCGCTCCGAGGAGGGTCAGCAGGCAGAGTCGGACGCCAGCGCCGAGGCCGAAGACTGAGCTACTCGCCGTCCGCTCCCTGTCCCGCGGCGAACCGCCGGAGCGCCTCTGCCCACGTCTCCCCGTCGCGACGCTCGACGCTGTGATCCACCTCTATGCCCGCGTAGCCGCAGGCGTCACACCGCAGCGCGCGCTGGTCGTCTGACGCGTAGACGACGAGCGACTCCCCGCACCGCGGACAGTCCATGAACGGTATTTCCTATGCCCGGTCTTAATGCTCCCGCCGCCACGCGGGTAGTGTTCAGATAAGATTGGATGAGCCGTCACAGCTGGTGTGACTGGCTTGGAAGCCCCCGGCGGCTCGACTCTCAGGCCTCGCTGCGGTCCTCGGCCGTCGGCCTGCG
>PXSB01000007.1 GCA_003023185.1 Halobacteriales archaeon QS_9_67_17
GTCTGTTCGTGGGGGATACCGGCGCGTTCGAGCGCCGCGCCGGCGACCGCGGCGCTCGTCAGCCCGTCGGCGTCGATGTGGGACGCGACCAACACGCGGTCGGCCGCGAGCAGTCGCTCCGCGCAGTCGGCCGCGCAGTCGGCCATCTCCGGGACCGGAACCGAAGCCGTGCTCATCTATCGGTCCTGTGCCGCGTTCGGATTTAAATCTCCGGCCGCTCGCTCGGCCGCTTCAGTCCCACCCAATACGGTTTCTCGGTCGAACGACGACCCGCGTAGCTGAACACCGCGGAAGATGCGACAAGGAACGTAACAGACGGAGGTGACCCGATCGGCCGACCGCTACTCGGTGCCTTCGACGAGCCGTTTCAACTGTGCGGGCGGCACCGCGCCTCGGGCCCCGTAGCCGTCGTAGGCGAACGTCGGCACGCCGGTGACGCCCTGCTGGTGTGCCTCGTCGAACAGCGCGTGGACGCGGTCGAACAGGTCGTCGTCATCGAGGGCCGCGTGCACGTCGTCCGGGTCGACGCCCGTCCCCTCGGCGATGTCCGCGAGCACGTCCGGGTCGCCGATGTCGCGGCCCTCCGTCCACAGCGCCTCGAAGACCGCCCAGTCGAAATCGCGCCACGTCCCGTAGTCGTACGTCTCCTGCACGTGGACGGACGCCACCTGTGCGGGCAGCGAGTCCACGTCGGTGGCGATCTCGAGGTCCATCCCCACGTCGTACTCCTCCTGTAGCCGGCGGACGTTCTGGCGCGCCTGTTCGTAGTAGTCGTCGTCCTTCCCGTCGTCGACAGAGTGGTCGATGGTGCCGTCGGCGTCGCGCTTCTGCGCCCGGAGGTCGAACGGGTGCCACTCGATTGCCAACTCCTCCTCGCGGCTCTCCTGATACTCCTGTAGCGAGTGTCGCCCGAGATAGCAGAACGGGCAGACGTAATCGGAGTAGACGGTTATCTGCTCGCGCTCGGCAGTTTCACTCATATCCGGAGCAACGGCTTCGGGATTGATATGCGAACCGCCATCGCTCCGTCGGCGCAGACCGTCAGGGACTAAGGGCGACGCTCGGCGCGTGTTCGTCGAGAAAGTCGATGACTGCGCTCGCACCTTGGAACCCTTCGGCCGTCCGCGCGACGACCTCGCCGTCGCGGAACAGCAGGAGCGTCGGCACGGAGCGGACGTCGAACCGGTCGACGAGCGAGATGTCCGTCTCCGGATTCACCATCCCGACGCCCGCGCTGTGCTCACTGCTCGACGTCCGTTCTGCGCTCATCGCCCGTGCCACGTTCCCGAGTACCGGTTCCATCGCCTGACACAGCGTGCAGCCCTTCGTGTAGAACTCGACGAGTGCGAGGTCACGGTCGGCAACGAACGCGTCGAGTTCGTCGCCATCTGCGAGTCGCACCGGCTTCGCGTCCGTGTCCATACGCTCCGTATCCGGGTCGGCGTGAAGAGCCTTCGCCGGCTGTGCAGTCTCACTGGCTCCGTCGAAATCCGCAGAGTGTGATCCTACTCGCCTGATACTGCCGAGGTAGCTGACGACTTCAGGAGCCGGATTTCGACCGTCGTTCCTCGGTCGTGCTCCGGAATCTGGATCTCGCCGTCGAGATTTTCGACTATCCAGTAGGCCAACCACAGACCCAGTCCCTGCCCGTGAACGAGCGGCTCCTCCCTGCCGGTCGATAGCACCTCCCGTTCGCTCTCGGGAATCCCCGGTCCGTCGTCCGCAATAGCGATCAGCACGTGCTCGTCGGTCTCGGTTACCGCTATCTCGACGGACGGGGCGTCCCCGCCGTGCTTTGCCGCGTTGTCGAGGAGCTCCCACAGCGCCGTCTCCAGACGCGACAGCGCCTCCGCGATGGCCGTCTCCGGGGTATCGACCGCCACCGAGGCGTCTGGATACCGGTCTTGGAGCTTCCGGACGGTCTCGTCGATGATCGGAACGATGTCGACAGGCTCCAAGTCCGGTGACTGGTCTCTGTTCGCCTCGATCTCGCGAGCCGAGTCGCTGAGACTGATCAGCCTGTCGGCGGTCTCGACGATCCGCGCGGCCTTCGACGCCGCGTCACCGTCGAGCTCTGCCGCCAGCAGCTCGGCGTATCCGTTGATCACGTTGAGTTCGTTTCTGACGTTGTGCCGTAGCACGCGGTTGATGACGCTGATGAGCCCTTCGCGTCGCCGCCGCTCAGTCGCGTCCCGGACCATCATCTGTGCACCGACGATGTCGTCTGTCGTTCTCGTCTCGTCCGTGGTGCTCGGGTCGTATATCGGCACGATACGGATGTCCGCGTACACCGTCTGTCCATCGCGGCTCTCCAGCCGGAAATCCCGAATCTGAATTAGCTCGCCGTCTGCTACTTGGTCGAGATACTCTCGGACCAGCGCGTTCGTCTGCTCGTCGGGCGTGACGACGTCGACCGGTTCGCCGTCCATCTCGTCGGCGGCGTATCCCAGAAACTCCTCGATGGACGGTGAGACGAACTCGAATCTCCGCTCGTCGATGTCGATCTGGACGACGAAGGCGAAACTCGCGGCGATGATGGCCCGGTAGAGCTCGTTTCGCTCCGCGAGTTCTCGTTTGCGCCGGTTCAACTGCCGACGCTTCCGTTCGATGGACGTTACGTCGGTGAGTGTCAACACCTGCGCTGCCGACTCGCCGCCCCCCGTATCACTGGCGGAGACGAGGTAGTACTGGGCTTGGCTGCCGCTGTCGTTCGTGACGATCCGGTCATCGGTGTCGACGGCTGCCGCCACCTCCGGGAGAACGGCCTCGAAGCGGTCGCCGGTCGTCCCCACGAGTGCCGGGAACGCAGTCGACGCTGCCGGAGTGTAATCCCGTATCCGGCCGTCGCCGTCCAGATACACCGATGGCCCCTCGGCTTGGGCAGCGGTTCGGACCGCTTGGAAGCGTGGGCCGAAGGTGAACAGCGTTCCAGCGGCAAAGACTGCGACGCCGATGGGGGCGTAGATCACGTCTATCAGTAGCGGTGTCAGCGTCGCGACGACGTCGACGGCAATCGGCAGTCCGAGCATCGCCGTCAGCACGCTGAGGGGCCGAGTGTCGTACCCCGAACGGACGTAGAGTTCGAATATCATGAACAGCCCCACGGCCGCGAGTACGTACGACAGCCCGGCCGCACTCCAGTGGAGCGGCCCGTGCTCGATTGCCAGATAGCGGAAGGGCGTCGTCACCTCCCGCGTCGTGAAGTACAGCCTGTGGAGCGGATTGGTCAACTTGAGTAGCATCACGGCGAGAAAGACGACGGCTCCGAGTCGGCGCAACGTTGGATTCCGGTGCAGCGTCCGACCGGTGTAGGCCGAACAGAAGTACAGCCACGCCCAGACGGTGGCGAACCCGGAAATGAGCCCAACCGTGTAGGCGGGCTCGCGGATCGGGCCGGGAGCCACGAAGAACACCGCCTTGAATATCCCCCAGACTCCGGTCGTTCCCAGCAACCAGACCATCCCGATCCGGGCCTCGGGGTCGTCGAACGTCTTCGCCCGGGGAATCAGGAGCAAACAGGCCAGCCCGCTGAGCAAGAACAAGCCGATATACGCCAACCCAGTAGCATCGGCCCACGGTGCCGCCATGAGTTCGGTCGAAACTGGTAGTGGGCATAATAAAAGCAGTCGGTTCGACGAGTCAGACAAGTCGGTGTGCTATCGCGGATTGCGGCTCCCCCACACAATTGCGGGGCAGACGCGGAGCACAGCGGTGGCCTGTCGCACGAGAACCGAGCGCTGCCACTTGTGTCTGTGCCCTACGCCCGTCCGGAACAGCTGAGTGGCTACCAGCTTGCCCCTTCGTGCGCCGTTTGCGACGACGGACTCGTCACGGTGTGCCGCCAACCGCTCGCAGCAGGGCAAAGAGGAGGTCGCCGTACGTCAGCGCGACGAGCAGCCCGACGAACGTCGGCACAATGAACGGGAGTCCGGGAGTGAGCCACACCTCGTCGCGGTCGACGAGCAGTTCCAGCCCCGCTCGTAGCTCCGCCGGCGTCGTCCCGTAGGCGTCCCCGTCGAGGTTGGCGAGAAACGCCGCCGTGCCCCACGGATCGTCCGGGTCGTCGGCGTAGACAGTCGACTCACTCTCATCCTCCCCGTCCGGCGTGCCGCCGTCGGTCACTGGCGGGCCGGCGTCGAGCGCGCCGTCGGTCGGGGCGCCTCGCTCGCCGTCCGGCGAAAGCGACGCCGGGTCGCGGTAGCGGTCCGGATCCGCTCGAAGGTCGGAGAGCGTCAAGCCGCGCCACCGGAGATACATCCGGAGGGCGTCCAAATCGAGGCCGTCGCGGGTGAACCCCTCTGGCGTCTCCAGCAGACTGCCGTACTCGGTCGCGACCGCCGGCACCCGAACGGGGCGGCCGATGAGCATGATGGGACGACGACGGCCGGCCAACAGGTTGCGAGCCGCGAGCAGCAGCGGGAACGCGAGGCCGACGAGGACGGTGTTCGAGAGCACCGACAGCGAGAAGACGCCGAGCGGTGGCTGGACGAGCGGGACGGCAACGCCCGGGAGATAGTACGTCGGGAACTCGGGGAAGACGAGCGCGAGGACGATGATGGCCTTCGCGTCCGCGCCGCCAAAGCCGCCGAGTCGCCAGAACACGTAGCCGAGCGGCGCGACGAGGCCGAGCGAGACGGCGACGTGGATGACGAATAGACGGAGCCGGAAGTCGCCGAGACGGAGCGCGCCGACGGCGTCTGTGGCGAGCAGGACGAGCCCGAGTACGACGAGCGGCACCCACAGTTCGTTGCGGACGCGCCGCGTCTCGATGTCGCGATAGGCCGCCAGCGCGAAGACGGGGACGGCGAACAGACGGAGCAGGTGCGTCGTCCGGCCGGCGAACAGCGCGTCGAGTGCCGTCGCGAGCGTCACGCCCCTACTGGCCGCGCCCCGATATAAGGGGTTGTGGGTCGTGGCTCTCGCTGGGAGGCGTCGGTACGAGCCGAGAGAGAAAGAACGACCGCGTCAGATGACGCGGTTCTGCAGGTAGTCGAGGTGCTTCGCGTTGTAGACGATCTGGACGCTTTCGGCCGTCGGCGAGCCGATACACGTCAGCCGGACGTTCTTCTCCTCGACCTCCTCGTCCGAGAGGATCTGCTGCATGTCCATGTCGATGTCGCCTTCCGTGACGATGGCGGCGCAGTTGGCGCACGCCCCGGCGCGACACGAGAACGGCCAGTCGTATCCCTGCGCCTCTGCGGCTTCGAGGATGTACTCGCCCTCGTTCACGTCGAGTTCGCCGTAGTCTTCGTCGCCGAGGCCGGCGTCTGCGGCCTTCTCGAAGAGGTCGTCGTCCTCCATCTCCCAGCCGTGGTCGTCAAGCACTTCGTAGTTGAGGTATTCTACCGTTGGCATCAACTGCTTGGTACGGTCTCGCCACTGTTAAAGGTCGCCTTTTGCCGGACGCCGACCCCCGACACGTCCCGGTCCGTTCGCCCGATTTCCGTGCGAACCAGTCTCATGGTGCGACGGAGAACACGACGAACGATGTCACCGCAGAGAGCGTCGGCGTCGCAACCCACAGCACGATGACGCGGCCCGTCGCCGCGGGGTCGAACAGGTCGGTCCCGCCGAGTTCGTCCGGGTCCTCGTCGCCGATGGGTGGGACAGGGTCACCGCCTCCGCCGCCGCCCTGCTCGCCGGCGTAGTCGGGTGAGAGCGTGACGCCGCTCGCTCCGTCTGCGATGGGTTCGTCGCCGCGCATCGCCTGTGCGGCGTCCGAGAGTCTGGTCGTCCGTGTCGCCCGGCCCCAACCGAGGCCGACGACGCACATCGTCGCGCTGACGGCCAGCGACGCCGGAATACCGATCTGCGAGAGAAACGTGATGAGACTCGCGCTCACCACCTCCACGATGAGCGCCGCCAACAGCGGGAGGTCGGTCAGGTCGTTGCCGACGGTGTCGAGCGTCCGGCGCGCGATGGTGAACGCGCCGACACCGATAGCGCCACCGGCGAGCAACACGCCCGCGTTGACCGAGAGTGCGCCGCTTCCGACGAGCGGCGCGACGGCGTTCGCGACGTTCGACGCACCCGCCGAGAACGCCATGTAACAGCCGATGCCGACGACGAGCGTGCGGGTCGCTATCGCCTTCAGCCCGGTCGCCTCGTCGAGACCGAACCACGCGTCCAGATACGGGTAGAGATACCGGCCGATGACGGCACACACCCAGAAGGCGAGCACGGGCGCGACGAGCCACCACGAGACGATACGGCCCATGACGGCCCACTGGAGCGAGTTCGACGCCAGTCCCAAGCCGGCGATGGCACCGACGGCCGTCATCGACGTGGAGGCGGGGACGCCAAACAGATTTGAGATGAGCAGTGCCGACCCGACGAAAAAGAGGATGATGACGCTCGCGGCGAGCGTGAACTCCGAGGCCGGCACGATCTCCCCACCCAGCGTGTCGATGACGTTGCGACCGACTGTCCAGCCGCCGAGCAGCGCGAAGCCCGTCATGAGCGCGGCGGCGGCCGTCTTGCGAACCGTCCCGCTCCCGACCGCAGGCCCGAACGCGACGCCGGTAGAAGAGCCGCCGATATTGAATCCGACGAACGCCGCCACCAGCAGTCCGACGGCGAGAAGCGGAGTCAACATGCCCGTAGCTGTGCGTCGGACCGACTTAACTACCTCGTGACGGAAACCGGCGCGTTTACGCGTCGACGCGCCAACGCGTCGATGTGTTCGACGATTTCGAGGTCGTCCCCGCGGTCGACGTGCAGGACGGACAGGTCGTCCAGCTGGTCGGCGGCGAGCGCGACACCGGCACGAAGTACGGCGACCCGGTCGAGGCGGCCGAGCGGTGGGTCGCGGCCGGCGCGGAGACGCTCCACCTCGTCGACCTCGACGGAGCCTTCGAGGGCGACCGGGTCAACGCGTCGGCCGTCGAAGCCATCTGTGATGCCGTCGATGCGGAGATACAACTTGGCGGCGGCATCCGCACTGTCGACGACGCGCTCGGCTTACTCGACGGCGGTGTCGACCGGGTGATCCTCGGCACTGCCGCCGTCGAGAACCCCAACATCGTGACGGAGATCTCGGCAGCGCGACCCGACAGCGTGACGGTGAGTCTCGACGCGAAGGGCGGCGAGGTCGTCGTCTCCGGCTGGACCGAGGGAACCGGGATCGATCCCGCTGAGGCGGCCGCCCGCTACGAGGAGCGGGGCGCCGCGGCGATCCTCTTCACCGATGTAGACGTGGAGGGGCAGTTGGAGGGGGTCCGGACGGAGCCGGTCGAGCAGGTGGTCGAGGCGGTCGATATTCCGGTCGTCGCCTCCGGCGGCGTCGCAACGTTGGAGGACGTGCGGGCGCTCCGCGAGGCGGGTGCCGCGGCCGTCGTCGTCGGAACGGCACTCTACGAGGGACGATTCACGCTCGGCGAGGCGCAGTCTGCCAGTAGAAATTGAACGCAGTGACACACCTGAGAGACGCTCTGCACGGCCTTCGACGCGTGAGCCGCTTCAGTTTCTACTATAGTTGCAGCACCGCGCGAGCGCGTAGCCGACGAGGCTCGTCACGGCCGCGCTCGTCGGTGACGACGCCGACAGCTGGGAGGCCGCTCTGGTGACGCTCCCGGCCAGCGTCGGAACGACTGTCTTGAACATATTACTATTCTCTCCTTGAGACACTTGTACTCGTCAAGTCGATTCACGCAGTGAGAACACCTGAACGGGCACAACGCTTGTGCCATCGCCCCGAAAAGAGGAGGTATGAGCGACCGAACGGCCGCCGTCACGCGAGAGACGGCGGAGACTGATATCGAGGTCACGCTCGACATCGACGGCGACGGAGAGGCGACCGTGTCGACCGGCGTCGGCTTCTTCGACCACATGCTGACCGCGTTCGCGACCCACGGGCTGTTCGACCTGACCGTCCGCTGTGACGGCGATCTGGCTATCGACGACCACCACACCGTTGAGGACGTGGCCATCGCGCTCGGACGGGCGTTCGACGAGGCGGTCGGCGAGAAGCGCGGGGTCGTCCGCTACGCCGACCGACGGGTGCCGCTCGACGAGGCGCTGGCGACCGTCGTCGTCGACCTCTCCGGTCGCCCCTACTTCGAGTGGGATGGGGAGTTCTCACAGCCGACGGTCGGCGAGTTCACGAGCGACATGGCGCGACACTTCTGTGAGTCGTTCGCCATGCACGCGAACGTCACTCTCCACGCGGGCGTCGAGGGCCGAAACGCCCACCACGAGGTCGAGGCGCTGTTCAAGGGACTGACGCGCGCGCTCGACGACGCCACCCGCATCGACGAGCGGCGCGGCGACGCGCCCAGCACCAAGGGGACGCTCTAAGCCTCCCTGATCTCGCCCTGTGCCACCCGCAGCCGGTCGTGTGAATCGGCGTGGTCGATGGCCGCCTCGACGGCCGACTCGTCCAGTTCGTACGCGCCCGCGACCATCTCGACCGCGTCCCCGTGGTCGAGCGGGAACTCCCTGTTCTCCAGAAAGCGGACCACCTTCCGGTATCCCTTGGGGACGCGTGAGGACGCGCCCGCGCCGGTGGACGCCATCTCAGACTTCCCTCGACCCGCGGCCTCCTCGTCGTCGCTGTCACTGTGGTCGCTGTCGCCCGCGTCGACACCGTCCGTGTCACTGCTCGCCGGGTTCACCGACGCCGGGTCCGCATCGCGTTCGGTCGTCTCGTCGACGCTCGGTTCCACGTCTGACCGCTCCAATTTCGCGTCGAGGAGCGGGTCGAGCACCGACGCGATGGTGTCGCGACAGCGGTCGCACAGGACCATCCGCTTCCCCTCGCGGTCGGGGTCGTACTCGGGCGGGAGAACCTCGAACGTCCCGGAGGGCGTGTCACCACAGAAGTCACAGCCGGAAACCTGACGCATACGAGGGCGCTCGGGGGCCGGAGATTAAACCGTATCGGCAGTCCGGGCGATAGTGTTCAGAGAAGCACAATTCAGGTGTATGTGCTGACAACAGGGTGTAGAAAGCCCCCGGTCGCTCGACCGTCCGCGGCTCGCTGCGCTCCTCACGGGCCTGCGGCCCGCTGTGGTGCTTGCGTCGTCCTCAGAAATCTTCGATTTCTGATGGGCTGCGGAAGACGCTTCACGTCTTCCGAACGCCGGGGCCGGATCGAGCGCCCGGCCCCTTTCAGTCCCGCCCAGCACGGTTGCC
>PXSB01000008.1 GCA_003023185.1 Halobacteriales archaeon QS_9_67_17
CTGAGACGCGCTCCCCCTCCGTCGGTGCGCACATACCGGGCGGCACCGGGAGGGAGACCGGGTGTTGCAGTCCGCAATTGACCCGAACGCGGTCGTCAGATCCGACCTCGGTCACGATTCCCTGTCTTGACGACCCCGAATCGTCCGATCCGGAGCCGGTCCGTGAGGCGACGCGGAGCGGCGGCAGGACGCCGACGAACTCCAGTTCGTCACGCCTCCCCCACGCCTCCTTTCGGAGGTACGGGGGCGTGGCCGCGTACCGCAACACGGTATCGACGAACCCGTCGTCGAACCGACCCGTCTCGCCTTCCCCGTCGGGGAAGACGACGAGCCGGTCCACCCGGAACACGACCGCCGCGCGTGCGACGTAGCCGAGCTTGCGAGTCGCCTCGCGTTTGTCCTCGGCCTCCCGGGTCAGAGACGACGGCACGAGTACGCTGCGTGTCATGCCGTCTCGCTTCCTCGTCTACTCACTAGACTGTAACATTGATAACCGAATCCGCACATAAAAGTGGCGCGATTCGAACGCCGGCCTGCGGGCCTCTCACAGGGGTTTCGCGTGTGTTTCCGTCGCACACGAGTGACACTCACACTGGGCGAGTAGCGGGCGGACGTAGCCGACTGAGGGTGGCCCGATGTGGCGATTCGGAAGCCTTTTACTCACCACTGCACTCGCATCTGATGCGGGCGCACCGGTAGTGTAGTGGTATCACGTGACCTTGCCATGGTCACAACCCGAGTTCAAATCTCGGCCGGTGCACTCCCTCTTTTCCGGCGCGCTCAGTCCCAGACCGTCGAGAACCGCTTGGCCATCTTCTCGTCGCTCGTCACGATGCCATCCGTGTCCCGACTCTCGTGGTTCGCCACGATCATCGCATCGTGCATCTGCGAGGGGAACAGGTCCAGATGTTCGAGTAGCCCGCGAGCGTCGGTATGGGTATCCTCGGTGATGGTCATCGGCAGTGCTTCGAACACGGACAGCGCCTGCGCAGCGTCTATCGGCACCGGGATGTCGCGGATCGAGTCACGACGGTCGAGCGTAAACGCCGCCTCCACCGCGGCAATCACCGGCGTCTCCAGCGCCAGCTCACCTCTTGCAGCGGTTGCGAACAGCTCGTTAGTCCGCTCAGGAAGCACTCCGAGACAGTAGCGCACGAGCGCGTTCGCGTCGACCGTGTACCGCTTCATCGGTCGACATCAGGCTTCTGTAGCTCGTCCATCTCCTCGACGAGTTCCTCCGCGACCAGCTCCGCCTCCTCGTCCGTCATCCCTTCCGCTGCGATGCCGTAGTGAGGCAGGTCGGCCTTCTTCCGAAGTGTAAGGCCCTCGTCTCCCTCGGTCCAGACAACCTCGTCACCGGGTTCGATGCCGAATTTCTTGCGGAGCTCTTGGGGAATCGTCGTCTGTCCCTTGTCCGTGACACGAGTGGTCTCTGCGCCGTCACTGCTACTCATGATCAGTAAGAATGGCTGTAAGAACAAAGTCGTTGTGATGATAGCGGTGTGAGCAATCCCAACCGCCGACCCTGAATTCAGAAGTCCCGGAGATAGAAGTCGTACTCTGCGGTGGGTTCGGTTCCGGTGACGAGCACCGTCCGCCCGTCCGTCGACACCTCGACGGACTCGAAAGTTGCGAACGTGCCGTCGTTGCGGTTCGCGGCCACCCAGTCCTCGACGGCGACGGCGTCGACCGCCGACTCGTCGGTGAAGACGAGCGCGAACGTCGTCTCGATGCCCTCGTCGGTGAGCGTAGAGTCGATGCCACGGGCCACCTCGCCGGCGAACTCGCCGTTCTCGGTGTCGGTCTCGTCAGTCTCCGGGTGGGTGCGCGCGGACTGGAGTGCGCCGTCGCCGAGTGCGCCGGTCAGCGTCTCGAAATCCGCCGAGGCGTCCGCGTACCGCTCGGTGTCGCCGTTGTGGGCGTCGGCGATGGCCTGCAGGATGCGGGGTGCCTGCACACCACTGCCGAAGATGCCGCTGGAGCGGGCGACGATGACGGCGTCGCTGTCGACGCCGACAGCGGTGTTCTCGTCCGGGCCGAGATACTGCTCGAAGCCGCCGTAGCTGCCGGCGGCGACGAACTCGTCGTCCTTGAGCGTGGACACCACCTCGCTCGCCTCGAAGTCGGCCGTCAGAACGCTGTTCTTCCCGAAGAGGAGGTGGGCGTCGGTGCCAGCGAACCGGAAGCCGGCGGTGTCGCGGGCGTCGCTCCCGAAGGCGCGCAACGCGTCGTACACGTCGCCGTCGAACTCGCCCGCGCGGTCGGCGATAGCCGCCGGCTCGTAGCGGAGCGAGAGGTAGTGGTCAGTGTCGGCGACGGTACCCGGCGCGTAGAGCCAGTCGGCGAACGTCGCACCCTCGCTCCCGCCCGCGAGCGAGTTCGAACAGCCGGCGAGCGCGGCGATGCCGCCGGCGAGACCTGTCCGTAACAGCGTGCGTCGGTGGAGGGCCATCGTTTGACTCCAGGGACGAGTGTAACAAAGGGCTGACGGCCGTTCGTGTGGCGGCTCTGCGGACACTCAAGACGGGTTTCGAGGCCACTCCCGCCGAACGAGGGGTGCACCGCTCACTCGTCGAACCACGCGGCGAGTTCCTCGGCGACGACCGCCGGCCGCTCGCGGTGGAGGAAGTGGCCGGCGTCGCTGACGCGGGCGACCCGACACCGCTCGAAGGCCGCGTCGGCCTGCTCGAACAGGTCCGTCCCGATACAGCCGTCCGTCGCCCCGGAGAGTAGGAGCGTCGGCGTCTCGAACGGTCGGCCCTCGTCCGGGTCGCGGACGCCTCGCTCGCGGAGCGCGGCGAACAGTCCCCGTCCTAGCGCGCGGTAGTACGCCAGTGCGTTCGCCGCGGTGTCGCCCGACGCGAGCGTCTGCTTCACCCGCTCGCGGTGGGCAGGGTCGTCCCACCCGGGCGACCACGACTCATAGAGCAGGTCGACGAGCGCGAACCTCCGCGCCCGGAGCAGTCGCTCGACACCGGGCAGTTGGAACGCCCAGATGTACCACGACCGAAGTAGCTGGGCCGGATACGCGAACAGCAGTGCGTCGAACCGCGGCGGGACGGCCATCACGGCCGCCCGGTCGAACGTCCCTGACGGGAGCGCGGCGTACGTCGCCACCGCGCCCCAGTCGTGGCCGAGGACGTAGTCGGCGTCGAGCGCGTCACCGAGCGCGGCCGCGTCCGCGCCCAGCGCCGCCGGCCCGTACTCGTCGTCGGGCGTTCCCTCGCTCGGCCCGTAGCCGCGCATGTACGGGGCGAGGAGCCGGTAGCCGTCGAGGTGGCCGGCGAGCGCGTCGAACGTGCGCGGGTCGTCGGGGAAGCCGTGGAGACACAACAGGGCCTCGCCCTCGCCGTAGGCGTACCCCTCGAAGCGACGCCCGTTCGCCGTGACGGTAAAACGGTCCGGAGTGTCGCCGGTGCCAGTGGCTCCCTCGCCCATACCGGCCGGTCGACGCCCGGTGTTATATCCGTGGGGGACCAATTGATTCGTATGACCGTCGTGGCACTGCTGAGCGTCGCCCCCGTGATCGAGGACAGCATGGCCGGCGAGGTGGCGAAGGCCGTCGCCGCGCTCGACGAGTTCGATGTCTCCTACGAGACGAACCCGATGGGGACAGTCATCGAGGCGGAGACAATCGACGAACTGATGGCCGCCGCGACGGCCGCGCACAAGGCGGTCGACGGCGACCGCGTCTCTACGGTCCTCAAGATCGACCACAAGCGAGACCGCAAGTACGAGGCCAGCGAGAAGGTGGAGCGCGTCGAAGAGGAGTTGGGCCGGACGGCGCGTGGCGACCGCGACGACTGAGGTGTACCGAACGGACACGCCTTTGGCCTCGACGGCTGAACGTCCGGTATGGAGAGCATCAACCGGATGGCGCTGGAACTGGTCGACGAGGCGATGGACTTCGCCGACGAGCTGGCCGTCGAGCCGGTCGAGCTGGCGAACGGCGCGACCGCCATCGACTTCGGCGTCGACGCGACGGGCGGCTACGAGGCGGGGCTGCTGCTCGCTGAGATACAGACCGGCGGTCTCGCGACGGTCCAGACCGAGACAGGTGAAATCGACGGCGCGCCGATACCGCACGCGACGCTCCACACTGACCACCCTGCGCTCGCGCTGCTCTGCTCGCAGAAGGCCGGCTGGGAGGTGTCCGTCGGCGGCTTCGAAGGGCTCGGCTCCGGGCCAGCCCGGGCGCTCGTCGCCGAGGAGGACGTGTTCCGTCGGGTCGGCTACGCCGACGCCTGCGAGTTCGCCACGCTGTGTCTGGAGAGCGAGGCGATCCCGGACGCGGCCGTCGCAGACCACGTCGCCGAGACCTGCGAACTCGACCCGGGAGCCGTCTTCCTCCCCGCGTTCCGGACGGCCTCGATCACGGGCAGCGTCGCGCTGGCCGCACGAGCCGGCGAGATGGCCGCATTCCGCCTCGCGGAGCTGGGCTACGACCCGCTGGACATCCTCACCGTTCACGGGACAGCGCCGGTAGCGCCTGTCGGCGACGACTACGAGACGGCCATCGCGCGGACGAACGACGCCCTCGCGTACGGCGCTCGGGTCCACGTCACCGTCGAATCGGCGTTCGACCGCTTCGACGAACTCCCCTCGGCCGCGAACGAGACGTACGGCCGGCCGTTCGCCGACATCTTCGACGAGGCCGACTGGGACTTCTACGAGATGCCGAACGACGTGTTCGCGCCCGCACAGGTGACCGTGGACGTGGTCGGCGGCGACACGCACGTCCTCGGAGAGACCGACGAGCAACTCCTCGCGGAGTCGTTCGGGCTGTGAGATACAAGGTCGTCCCGCCCGTTCCCGAGTCGCTCGACCGACTCCGGCGCGTCCACCGGGGCGTCCCCATCGTCCCGGACGCCGAGGACTCCTGCTGTCGCCGGCTGATGGCCGACGCCGACGTACCGGCACAGGACGAGGCGAAGGAGTGGCTCACGTTCTGTCGCGCGCTCGGCCTCGCGGAGGAAGGGCCGCGGGGCTACTCGCGGGTGCGGGACAGCTACGACCCCGACGCGCTCCCCGAACGCTTCCGGGAGAACGTGTACGCGGCAGGCGAGGCGCTGACGGTCCTTGCCGACGCCGACGCACGGCTCGGTCCCGATACTGTGTTCGACCGCGTGCGCGACCGCATCCCCGCGTGGGAGCGCGCGCGGAGCGCCGACTGGGAGGACACATGGCAGCGCCGCGTCGAGCGAATCTTGGACTGGGCGGTACTGTTCGGGCTGGCCGAATACAGCGAGGACGGCTACGCGTCCGTCTGAGGCCGGGGGGAAACGGCGGTGTTCAGCTAACCGAGTCGTCGCTTGACCGAGAAACCGCGGTGGGTGGGACTGAAAGGGGCCGGGCGCTTTCTACACCTTGTTGTTCGAATAGTTGCTGGAGTCACTCTTATTTGAACGCTACCGGGCAAACTCGGTAACGATTTAATCCCGGACGGAGAGCAAAGTGGCGTGTACGAGGCGGTCCTCTTCGACGTGGACGACACGCTGTGTCGGTACCGTCGGAGCGCGGGCGAGGTGTTGACCGCGGCCTTCGAACAGGTCGGCGTCGACCCGTACTTCGACGAGACGGCGTACTACGACCGGTACGCGGACTTCGTCGACGGGACCGAGGACGTGCGAGAACTGCGCCGCGAGTGTTTCGCCGCCATCTCCGCCGACGCGGGCCGTGATCCGGACGTGGGCAGAGCGGTGGCACGGGCCTTCGCCGCCGAGCGCGACCACACGAACGTCGAGCCGTTGCCGGGTGCCCTCGACGCCGTGAAGACCGTCGCACGCGACCATCGGGTCGGTGTCGTGACGAACGGTGCGCCGGCGATGCAGTCGGCGAAGCTCCGCGGTATCGGTCTCGCCGACGCCTTCGAGACGGTCGTTCACGCGGGCTACGACGCGCGGGCGAAACCCGCCCCGGAGCCGTTCGAGCACGCGCTGACCGAGTTGGGGACGAGCGCGGAGCGTGCGGTCCACGTCGGCAACTCGCTGTCGTCGGACGTGGCCGGCGCACACGCTGCCGGCGTCGCCTCAGCGTGGCTCGCGGCGGACGCCGACGGAAGCGTCGACCCCACCCCGACCTACACGCTGGGATCGATGCAGGATCTGACGCGCCCGCCGTGGCGCAAGCGGTGAGTTACTCGGAACAGTCGGAGAGTACCTCGCCGAACAGCCGGTCCAGACAGGCCCACAAGATTCGAGCGGGCGTGTCGACCTCGAACCGTGCGGGCTCGCGGCGCGGCTCCTCCGTCCCGGAGCGTCGGAGTTGGAAGTGTATCGGGCCGAGTTCCGGATGGTCGTCGTCGCGGTGCCAGCCGCAGTGGAAGCCGGTGTTCGGGTCCGCGTAGTCGATGCGGAACCTTTCGTGTGGTGGCGCGGTCTGCCAGCGAACCGTGAGCGTCGGCGACTCCGGGCCGGTCGCCGGAACCACTCGCATCGGGTCGATCTCGGCGGCGAGGTAGCGCCGCTGGATCGAGTCCGGCTCGTACGTTACCGTCGTCGTCTCGGCCCGTCGCTTCGACACGTCCTTCAGCGTCCGGTACAGCGCAGGGTTCCGCTCCCCGCTCATACCGGCGTCGGCGTCGTATCACCGGGGAACCGGTCGTACAGCCGGATGGCGTCCTCCACAAGCGACCGACGGTGGTCGAGGTGCTCCCACTCGTCTGCGATCCGCCGACGCTCTTCTGGTTCGTCGGCCGTACCGACGCTCGCGCGGAGTTCGTTCGGCGTCTCGACCCCGTACGCCTCGCGCCACGACCGAACCTGTTCGTTCATCTCTTCGAGGCTCGCGGTCAGCTCCGCCGGCGTGTGCTCCTCGTAGAGATCCCGGACTTCCCGGAGATACTGCCCGACGGGGTCGGGTCGGTACGTCGTTCGGTCACCCGCCCGGTCGGCGACGAGTTGGCGGTCGGCGACGAGCTGTGAGAGGTACTTTGTCGCCGTCTCGTGGGCGACTGCTGCCTCCTCGGCGATCCAGTTCGCGGTGCGGGGTTCACCGACGGTGAGCGCGACCGCCCGAACGCGGGCTTCGGCGGAAAGAGAGTCGTCCCACGAATCGGTGCGCTCGCCCATACCGGCGTATCGAGCCGCTATTCAGAAATATATTGGGGCGGTTGGAAATAGTTCGATTGTGTCGAACTGGCGGTGTTCAGATACGCGGGGTGTCGCTCGGCCAAGCAACTGTGGGGGTGGGACTGAAAGGGGCCGGGCGCTCGACGCTGCCCGCCGACTTAAGGACCGCACCGCGAGCAAGGCGAGCGGGAGGACCGCAGCGAGGCGCACAAGTCGAGCGCCTGGGGGCTTTCTCCACCCCGTTGCTGGTTCCTGCAGCTGAATCGACCTTATTTGAACACTACCATCGAACTACTCCGAGCCGACGGGCGCCACGTCCGTGACGGTCCCGACACCCTTGCTCGACCCCTCGCGGAAGACGAACCGCTGGCCCTCCTCCACGAGATACGGGTGGAATTTGAACCGGATCGTCGCTCGGCCGGTGTCACCGGGGAGGAGTTGGCCCTCCGCAGGGTGGATGGAGGCGGCCTCGCTCACCGTTTCGAGGTGGACGACCGGCTCGTAGCCGTCGTCGATGCGGGTCGGATGGTTGAGCACCATCACGTCAGCCTCGAACTCGCGGACGGGCGTCGGCGTCGTATGACGGGGGAGCAACACCATCCCGCGCTGGATGTCCGCTTCCGCGATGCCCTTCAGCGCGATGCCGACGATGCGGCCGGCACGCGCCTCGTCAACCCGGTGGTAGTGCATCTCGATGCTCCGGGCCTCTACCTCCCGGAACGAGCCGTCGGCCATCGGCCCGAGCAGGAGTTCGTCGCCGGCCTCAACGCGCCCGGAGCGGACGGTGCCGGACGCGACAGCTCCCACGCCGGTGACGGAGTAGGTCCGGTCGATGTACATCGAGAACTCGTCGCCCGCCTCGTGGGCCGTCTTCGGGAGCCGCTCGAACAGCTCGTCGAGCACCGGCAACCCGTCCATCGTCACCGCGCTGGTCGAGAGCACGGGGACGACCTGTTCGTTTATCTCCTCGATGGCCGCCTCGACGCCGTGGCGTTCGACGGACAGCGGCGTCCGGTCGGCGTCGCGCAGGAGCCGTTCGACTTCGCGTTGCACCTCAGTGACCCGCTCGTCGCTCACCATGTCGGCCTTCGTCACCGCGACGACGGTCGGGAGTTCGGTGGCGAGCAGGATGCCGAGATGTTCGCGCGTGGTCTTCGTCGGTCCGTCGTCGGCCGCGACGACGAGCAGGCCGTAGTCGAGTTTCTGACCGACCAGCCCGCGAATCGTCGTGCGGAGCCACGGCTCGTGGCCCACGGTGTCGACGAAGGAGACGAGCCGTTCGGCCTCGCGGACGACGCCCGCCCGGTCGGATTTGCGGTCAGGGTTGTCCATCCGGACGGGCACGCCCCGCTCGTCGAAGCCGTAGACGCCGTAGGAGAGGTCCGCCGACAACCCACGCTCCATCTCGTGTGGCTGCACGTCGAGGAACGACCGGGTCCCCCCCTGTCCGTCGTCGGGTTGCCCGGTGACGAGCGAGCCGACGAGCGTCGACTTGCCGTGGTCGACGTGACCGGCCGTGCCGACGACGATGTGGTCGTCGTCCGTGTCGAGGACGGCCCCCTCGTGGATCGTGGCGACGCCGACCAAGCCCGCGGTTCCGTCTGCGGCGTCGTCGGCGTCCCACGTCTGCACGTCGTCGATGTGTACGCCGGCCTCCTCGGCCAGCAGCGACAGTACGTCCATCGTCTCGGAGAACTCGTCGGGGCTGACGCCGGCGATGCCGCCGCCGTCCGTGACACCGATGACGTACGTCGCCTGCCCGTCGCCCGACAGCACCCGGTGTCGTAACTGGGCGGCGAGCGACTCCAAGCGACCGTCGGCCAGATGAACGTCCTTCGTCAAGCGCTCCTTGAACTCGACGCTACCGCCCTCTTCCTCGCCCCGCGCGAGGGCGCGGTCGAGCGCGGCGCGGTCAGCGCTCATTGTCAGTCGGTAACGCCCGCCCGACCAAAAGCCTTCCTCGGGTCGGAGAGCAGTGTTTAGATAAGAACAGATGAGCCGGCACAGCCAGTGTGACGAGCTTGGAAGCCCCCGCCGGCTCGACTCCCGGGCTCGGCCGGGTTCGTCGAGCCGGCGGCCCCTTCCAGTCCTACCCGACTGCACGCGCTCAGGCAGCCATCGCGTGCCTGAACACTATTGGACGGAGTGCAACCAAACCGTGCGTTTCGACATCTCAGCCGTCGCTCGCCCGCTCCAGCGCTTCGAGGAATCCGTCGGCGTAACTCGCCTCGGTGACGTGGTCTGCGGCTTCGAGTGCGTGGTCGTCGGCGTTGGCGACGGCGTACGACTCGCCGGCAACCCCGAACAGTTCGGCGTCGTTCTCGCTGTCGCCGACGGCGACGAACGCTTCCGGGTCGCGGTCGAGCGCCGCGGCCACGGTTTCGAGGCCGGTGTCCTTGTCGATGGCCGGGCTCTTCACGTGGTACGCGTAGCCCGTGTCGACGACTTCGAGGCCGTGGTCGGCGGCGATAGCCGTCAGGGGTGAGAGCGGCTGGTCGCGGGCGACCGCCACCTCCGTCTCCCGCCAGTAGTTCACCAGATCTGGTTCTCCCCAACCGAGGTCGTAGCCCGCCTCGCGGTAGGCGTCGGCGACCGCCTCTGCGGCCGTCGGGTCGCCGTTGTACGTGATGCCGTCGGATTCGCCGCCACCGTACGGGTCGTCGCCCGAGTTGGTCTCGCAGAGCGTGACGCCGCCGTTCTCCGCGATCACTCGCTTCGGGATGTCGATGAACTCACAGAGGGCAACGGGGAAGGGAAACGCCTTGCCGGTCGCGACGACGACCGGTGCCTCCGCGGCGTACGCCCGTAGCGCGTCGAACACTCGCGGGTCGACGCCCCGGTCGGGTCGTGGCCGGGTGAGCGTCCCGTCGATATCGACTGCGAGCGGTCGCATACACGCGGTTCGGACGGGGAGACAAGAAGCGGTTCGGTGCCGAACGGCGACTACTCGGTCAGCCGCTCGTAGGCGTCGTTCACTTCCTTGAAGCGTTCCTCGTCGCCGCCGCGGTCCGGGTGCGTCTCCTTCACCTGTTTGCGGTAGGCGCGGCGGACGGCCGCCTCGTCGGCGTCGGGCGACAGGCCGAGCGTCTCGTACGCCTCGCGCCGCGAGGGACCACCTGGCGCGGTCGGGTCGATACGCTGCCCCTGCCGGGTGCGACCCCCGGCGCGAGCGCCGGCCTGTCGCGCCTCGCGACCGAACCGGGTGTTGGCGTCGCCGAAGCGCGGCCCCGCGCCGAAGCCACCGCGCGCGTCGTCGCCGAACTGTTCACGCGTCGCCTCGCGTTGCCGAGCACGCTGCGCCCGGTTGCGGACGCGTTCGCGGAGGCGACCGGACGCGTGCTGCCAGAAGAGATACGTCGCACCGGCGAACGGAAGCGCGATGAAGAGAACGAGAAGCTCCTGAAACACCGCCGCGAGGATGACGAGGAGGACGGTCATCCCGGCGAACACCCCTGCGAGTCCCACGATGAGCGGTGAGCGGTTCACGGCCGGCGTACGCCCCCGGTGTCCGTAAGCGTCTCGCCCCGAGGCTTTTGCCCGTTCGTCTGTTACTCATTCGCATGAGCGTCTCTGGCGGCTGTGAGGTGTGCGCGACGGGGGACGCGTCGTTCGGCTGTGACCGGTGTGGCAGACTCGTCTGCGACGAGCACTACGACCGCGAGACGGGCTACTGCACCGAGTGTGCCGCGGAACTGAAACGCCCCGGCGAAGCCACCTCCGACAACGAGGAGTGGCGCGACGGCGTCGACACCTACCGGATGTAGGCCACTCCCCGCGCACCCAGCCGGACAGTCGGACAGATGGAGGGCGGGCCGTCTGTCCCCTATCGATACTCGTTCAGCCGCGACTTGAGCCGTTTCGCTGCCTGCCCCGCTGCGGCGAAGTACGCGTCCTCCTCGTCGCTTCCCTCCCCCGCGAAGATGATCCCCCGCGAGGAGTTGACGAGGCCGACGCCCGTCTCCCCCGCCGCCGAATGCTCTGTGGCGAGGCCGTGCTTGACGGCCGCCTCGGCGTCACCGCCCTGCGCGCCAACCCCCGGGACGAGGAACGGGAGGTCGGGTGCGAGGTCACGCACCGCTTTGAGTTCTTCGGGGGCCGTCGCGCCGACGACGAGGCCGACGTTCCCCTCGTCCCACTCGGTGGCGCGCTGCGCGATGTACTCATAGAGTCGCTTTCCGTTGCCGACTTCGAGATTCTGGAAGTCGCGCGCGCCGGGATTAGAGGTGCGAGCGAGCACGAACACACCGCCCTCGCGGTCGAGAAACGGGCGGAGCGCGTCCTCGCCGAGATACGGATTGACCGTGATGGCGTCCACGTCGTCGAGGACGGTCGCGTACTGTCGGGCGGTGTTGCCGATGTCGCCCCGCTTGGCGTCGAGCAGGACGGGCACGCCCTTGCCGTGGGCGTACGCGACCGTCTCTCGGAGCGCGCGCCAGCCGTCGGGGTCCTCGTAGAACGCGGCGTTCGGCTTGTAGCAGGCCGCGTGCTCGTGGGTCGCGTCGATGATCCGGCGGTTGAACGCCCACCGCGGCAGGTCGGCGTCGAAGAAGTCGGGGAGTCGGTCCGGGTCGGGGTCGAGGCCGACCGAGACGACGCTGTCCGTCGCCTCGATGCGGGCCGCGAGGTCTGCGAAGAAGGTCATTACCGGGCGGTCGCCGCCGGCCCACTACAAGCTTCCGAGTTATTGGGCGAGTAGTATTCAAATGAGCGGGGACTCGCCCGACTGAGCAGCTACGGTGGGACTGAAAGGGGCCGGTCGCTCGACCCGGCCCCGACGACGAAAGCACCACAGCGAACGGAGTGAGCGAGGAGCGCAGCGAGTCGCGGACGGTCGAGCGACTGGGGGCTTTCTACACTTCGTTATCCTCATACTCTCCGAAGTCACTCTTAGCTGAACACCGGCCGTGGGGCGGGCACAATCACAAGTCCCCTCGCATCGTCGGCCCGGTATGCGCGTTGACGCGGTGGGGTTCGACCTCGATGCGACGCTCGCCCGAACGGAGCGGTCGCGGGCGGCGATCCTCGCCGCGGCGACCGACCGCGTCGGCGCGGCTCGAATCACGCGCGCCGAGTATCTGGCCGCACACGACGAACACAGCGGGGGCGACACCCGCGAACCGGTGTTCGCGGCGCTGCTCGACGACCGCGAGACGAACGTCAACCCGGCGATACTCGCCGAAGCATACCGAGAGGCGCTCGCGGACACGTTCGCTCCGGTCGGCGACGTGCTTTCGCTTCTCGGAGACCTGCGCGACCAGTACCGAGTCGGACTGCTAACCGACGGCCCGGTTGCGACACAGCGCGACAAACTCGACCGTCTCGGATGGGAAGAGCTGTTCGACGCGACGGTCGTCACCGGCGCGCTGCCGGCACCCAAGCCCGACGAGCGGGCTTTCGATGCACTCGTGGCTGGACTCGACACGGCTGCTGAGAGCGTCGTGTACGTCGGCGACCACCCACAAAAGGACATCGTGGGCGCTCGCGACGCCGGGCTGGTCCCCGTGCAGGTCCGGTACGACGACGGTCCTGACACACATCCAGCCGCGGCGACGGCCGTGCGCCGAGACCGGTTGGTCGATGAGCTACCGAGCGTGCTCGCTGGGCTCGACGACGAGTAAAAGGCGAGTCGTCAGCCGAAGTGCTCGTCGTACAGTTCCTGCGAGTGCTCGATGGCGTCGTAGGCGGCCTGCCGGTCCTCGAAGCCGAGCGTCTCGACCTGCTTGCCAGCTTCGAGATTCTTGTACGTCTCGAAGAACTCCTCGATCTCGTCGAGCTGCTGTTGGGTGATGTCCGCCAGATCCTCGATGTGGTCGAAGCGGGGGTCCTCGCGGGGAACGGCGATGACCTTGTCGTCCTGTTCGCCGTCGTCGTCCATCTTCATGAGCGCGACCGGGCGCGCCTCGATGACACAGCCGGGGAACGTCTGCTCTTCGACGAGCACGAGCACGTCAAAGGGGTCCTCGTCGTCGTAGTACGACTGCGGGATGAACCCGTAGTCGCCGGGGTAGTGGACGTTCGAGTGCAGCACGCGGTCGAGCATCACGCCCGGGATGTCTTTGTCGTACTCGTACTTGTTGCGGTCGCCCTTGAGACACTCCACGACGGCGTAGATCTCTTCGGGCGCGTCGGGCCCCGTCTCGAGGTCTTCCCAGAGATTCGTCATCACCGAGGCTGTGATTGGCGATTAAAAACTACTTTCGGTTGCCAGACGAGGCGACGGCGCGAGCTCGGCCTGCATTCGAAAGCCTCTAATTATTGTCGGGTCAACTCTATGCAACGCTCCGCACTCGCGTACGGGCCATGTGGCGAGCGTGGAGGGTTCGCGGTAGCACCATCCAACAATGTCAGAGGCACAATCGGTATCCAGCACGCCGGGCATCGCGAGTGAACTGACCGCCTTCCAGCGAAACATCCTGACGATCCTTGCCGAGGAGGCGCGCTACGGACTCGCTATCAAGCGAGAACTGGAAGAGTACTACGGAACGGAGGTCAACCACGGTCGCCTGTATCCGAATCTCGACGACCTCGTCGATCTGGGGCTCGTCGAGAAGAGCGAACTCGACAAGCGAACCAACCAGTACGAACTCACCGACGACGGCGTCGAGACGCTACTGGAACAGTTCCAGTGGGAGTTCGACCGAGTCGCCGCGGACGACGAACTGGCCGACGCGCTCCGAGAGCGCCTCGACTGAGCCGGCGAACGGCGCTCACTCGGCGTCGGCCCGCTCTCGCGCCAGCTCGACCGACTCGGCGACGAGCGTGCGCTGCTCGTCGCTCGGCCAGCCGTTGCGCGGATAGTACTCCGTGAGGAACTCCTCGCGCTCCCCCGGCGTGAGATCCTCCAGCGGCTTCGCGTAGTGATTGCTGGCGAAGTCCGCGAGCCTGTGTGCGTTGTAGCCGTGCGCGTCGCCGTGGGCCGCTTCGACGGCCTCGGCGACCGCGCGATTGTGCGTCTCGACCGCCTCCCAGCGGTCGGCGTCGCCGGTTCCGGACAGCCGTATCTCGACGGCTTCCTCGGGATCGACACGGTCGACGACAACCGTATTCTCGTCGAGCCAGTCGTCGGGGTGACACACGAGCACCTCGCCGGTATCCTCCGAGCGAACGCGGGCGACGTAGCCGTGATCCGCGAGCAGGTCGTCGCGGCGCTCCCGGTAGCGTTCCGCCTCCGTCGGTCCGACGTGTGGTTCGCCGAACGGCGGGGACAAGTCGCTCATCTCTCTCGATGTCACTCCCCGGTCGTCGGTGCGCCCTGCGGTGTCGCTCGCTCTGTCTGACGCCTCCCGTCGGTCGGCATCGCGGCTCACGGTTTCACCGTTCGCTCTACTCGATGCCTCCCGGTGGTCGGCATCGCAGCTCGCGGCCACGCCGCTCGCTCTATCTGACGCTTCCCGGTGGTCAGCGTCACGGGCCAGCCGCGTCAGTCGCTCCGCCTCCTCGATGATGTCGTCAGGGATCATCGAACGCTTGATTTGCTAGTTCGTCGGCGCGGTCGTTTATTTCCCGCGGAACGTGGTCGAGCGACCACTCGTCGAAGCGGTCGAGCAGCTCCCGCACCCGGACGCGCCGTTCGCGCAGCGCCGGGTCGTTCGCGTCCCACTCGCCGCGCACTTGCTTGACGACGAGCTGTGAATCACCGCGCACGTGCACGTCGTCGAAGCCGTAGTCGGCGGCCACCTCCAGCGCTCGCACGAGCGCGGCGTACTCTGCACGGTTGTTCGTCGCCTCGCCGATGCGTTCACCCCCCTCCGCGGCGACGCCATCGCCGGTGACCACCACGTAGCCGACGGCCGCCGGGCCGGGATTCCCGCGCGACGCGCCGTCGAAGTAGACGTGTGCGCGGCCGCCGTCCTCGCGGAGTAGTCCAACGAGGCGGTCCGGATTCTCTCCCTGCACGACCACCTTCCCGTCGTAGGCGACGGCGGTCGCCCCCGCGTGGGTCGCACGCCATCGCTCGTGGTCCGTGTTGCCCGGCTCGGTGTCGACGCCGGCGGCTTCCACCCGGTTGCGGGCCGCGTCTGGATCGCACTCGATGACTGGCACTACCGGGACTGTGCGCGGCGGCGCGTTAGCCGTTCCGTTCTCGTGAGCGGGACAGAACCCCCAACAGTTTTATTCGAAGACAGGCCATGGGTGGGCGTTGCATGTCACGGCCGAGCCGCGAGCGCCAGCGTGAGCCGGAGACAGCCGAGGAAGTCGAGGACGAGTCCGAATCCGAGTCCGGCTGTCCCGACTGCGGTTCCGACACGCTCGTCACCACGGGCGACCACGAAACCGTCTGCGACGACTGTGGACTGGTCGTCGACGACTCGAACATCGACCGGGGGCCGGAGTGGCGCGCGTTCAATCACTCCGAACGCCAGTCGAAGTCCCGCGTCGGCGCGCCGACCACCCAGACGATGCACGACAAGGGGTTGACCACGCAGATCGACTGGAAGGACAAGGACGCCTACGGTCGGTCGATCTCCTCCGAAAAGCGGAGTCAAATGAATCGACTCCGCAAGTGGCAGGAGCGCATCCGCACCAAAGATGCTGGCGAACGCAACCTCCAGTTTGCCCTCTCGGAGATCGACCGGATGAGCTCCGCACTCGGCGTCCCACACTCGGTCCGGGAGGTCGCGTCCGTGATCTATCGCCGGGCGCTCGACGACGACCTCATCCGGGGCCGCTCCATCGAGGGCGTCGCCACCAGCGCCCTGTACGCCGCCTGCCGACAGGAGGGCATCCCTCGCTCGCTGGAGGAGATCAGCGACGTGTCGCGCGTCGAACGCAAAGAGATCGGCCGCACCTACCGGTACGTCTCACAGGAACTCGCCTTGGAGATGGAGCCGGTCGACCCGAAGAAGTACGTCCCGCGGTTCTGCTCGTCGCTCGGCGTGAGCGACGAGGTGCGCGCCAAGGCGAAGGAGATCATCGACACCACCGCCGAGCAGGGATTGCTGTCGGGAAAATCGCCGACGGGGTACGCGGCCGCGGCCATCTACGCCGCCTCCCTGCTCTGTAACGAGAAGAAGACACAGCGGGAAGTCGCCGACGTCGCGCAGGTCACCGAGGTCACCATCCGCAACCGCTATCAAGAGCAGATCGAGGCGATGGAGCTGTACTGACCGCAAGCTTCGAGACGCCGACGCTACTCGTTCGAGTGTGTTCAGCGAGGACCGGAAGCTGGCGGATATCGAGGAGGTGCCGAGCGACTCGACGCTGCTCGTCACCCTCCGCGACGGCTTCGACGAGCACGAGGCGCTGTTGATCCGACTCGCCGACGGGGTGGCCTGCTGGAAGAACGCGTGTCAACACTGGACTGACGTGCGACTCGACAAGGGCTCCGGTGCGCGCGTGGCTGACGGCGAGATCTGGTGTCAGAAGCACGGCGCGACGTTCGGCGCCGTCGACGGCGAGTGCACCCACGGCCCGTGTGAGGGTGCGTATCTCGAAGAAATCGCCGTGACCGTCCACGAGGGCGCCGTCTATCTGACCGACGACGACTACGAGTTCGACCACCGCGGCCCGAGCGACGACATCGATCTCTCCTCGCGCGGCCGCATCGACTTCTCCGGCACCTGATCAGTCGCCGTCGAACCGCTCGGCCGTGTGCGAGTGCACCCAGAGTTCGCCGATGCGTGAGAGCCGCGTCCGGTAGGACTTCCCCTGTTCCTCCTGTTCGACGTACCCCTTCCCGCCGGGACCGAGCCGGTCGACGTTGTAGATGACCTTCGAGCGGAAGGAGTCGGTGTACTCCTCGCCGAGCTCGCGCGCCAGCGTCTCCGCGAGGTCGCTCACCGACCCGAACTCGCCGTGTTCGCCCAGCGTGAAGAGGATGAGTTCCTCGAACGGCTTCACGTTCGAGAAGGAGGCGACCGGCAGTTCGACGATGTGACTCCCGTCGAACTCCTTGGCCCCGATGGTGGTGCCCCGCTCGTCGAACTCCGCGAGGAGGTCGCGCGCGGCCTCAAGCCGTTCGCGGACGCGCTCGTCGTCCACGTCGTCGAGGAGGTCCGCGAGCAGATCCGCGCCGGCCCGGAGTTCCTCCGCGAGTTCGGTTTCGAGATACTTCTCGGGGGCGGTGTAGTAGGTGTGGACCCGGTCGCGGTCCTCGGCACGCTCGACGGCGATGGAGTGGGCCGCAGTGGCGAACGCGAAGGAGACGACTCGCGGCATCGAGGAGACGTTCACCCACACCTCGTTGCCCGCGTCGAGTTCGGCGTTGATGAGGTCGAACGCCTGTGCGAACGCCGCGTCGTAGTCGTACACGTCCTCGACGCCGTAGCGTTCCGTCTCGGCCCCGAGCAGGTTCTCGAAGTCCTGCTCTAACTTCCCGCCGAGG
>PXSB01000009.1:0-26123 GCA_003023185.1 Halobacteriales archaeon QS_9_67_17
GAGCCTGTGACCGACTGCTCGACGAGCCGGTCGGCTTCGCGGCACGAGAGGGGATGGACGTGGAACTGCTCGTCGCGGTCGACGACGAAGAGCTCCGAAACGTCGCGGAGGACGCCGGCTTCACCAACCACGGCGAGGGGCCGCGTTTCGAGGGCGTCCGGACGGTTCGCTACCGGCGAGAGCCGTAGCTTCCCTCAGCTATCCGCGGGCGCGATGTCGTCCGTCGCCGCCGCTTCGACCGTCTCGGTCGCCCGGTTCGCGTCGATTGCCTCGACGACCAACTCCGCCACGTCGACGATCTCGATGTCGTCCTCGAAGTCGCCCGTCTTGCGGCCGTCCTCGTACATCGTCATGCACATCGGACAGGCGACGACGAACTTCTCGACGCCGGCGCCGGCGGCGGTGTCTTCGAGCGCCTCGCGGAGTCGCTCCTCGCTGGCCTTCTCCTCTTCTTCGTGTTCGAGCCAGAGGCCACCGCCACCCCCGCCACAGCAGAAGGAGTTGTCGCGGTTGCGCGGCATCTCGTGGAGGTCACAGCCGGTCGCGCGGACGAGTTCGCGCGGGGCCTCGTATTCGTCGTTGTACCGGCCGAGATGACACGGGTCGTGGTAGGTGACGGTGTGATCGAGTTCCGTCCCCGACAGACCGAGCGCGTTCCGGTCGACCAGTTCCTCGACCACCTGCGTCCAGTGGAGCACGTCGACCTCGCCGTCGGGGTTCCACGGCTCCTCAAGCTCGAACGGCATCATCGGGTCGTCGGCGAACTCCGCGAAGTCTACCTCCGGATACTCGTTTTTGAACGTGTTGTACGAGTGCGGGTCGGTGCAGACGATCTTCTCAAACTCGCAATCCTCGAACGTCTCGACGTGGTGGCCCGCCAGTTCGACGTAGAGGAACTCTTCGCCGACCCGGCGGATGTCGTTGCCGTCGTACTTCTCGTCGTCGAAGAGGATGCCGAAGCTCACGTCCGCGGCGTCGAAGATGCGCGCCAAGGACCGCGCGACCTGCTTGTTCCGGTCGTCGTAGGAGGGGTAGTCGCCGACGTACCAGAGATACTCCACCTCCTCGTCGCGGACGTCGGGCACCTCCACGTCCACCCCGTCAGTCCAGTCGCCGCGCGTCCGCTGGCTGTTGCCGAAGGTGTTCCCCTTCTGCATCACGTTCTGGAACACGTCCTGCAGGCTCGACTGGATGTCGCCCTGATCGGTGAGCTGTCGGTTCAGCCGGGTGAAGCTCTTCAGGTGCTCGATCTCGACCGGACAGGCGTCCATACAGGCCATACACGACATGCAGGACTCCATCGTCTCGGCAGCGATGACGCTCTCGCCCCCATCGGCGACGATGTCCTTGGTTTCGTCGCCCGCGTCGACGGATTGGCGGTACTGTTTCAGGTCAAGGATCACGTCACGCGGGTCGAGGTCGCGCCCGGACGCCTTCGCGGGACAGACCGAGGAACATCGCCCGCACTTCGTGCAGGCGTCCTGATCGAGCAGTTCCTTCCACGAGAATGAGTCGATGGACTCCGCGCCGGTGTCCGCGTCGAGTGCGGCGGGCACGCCGGGGAGACGCTTGCCGGCCTGCTCGTCGCGCGTGACGATGTTTGCGAACGACGACACCATGTGGAACGGCTTCGCGTACGGGATGGCGGCGACGAAGACGAACGCGAGCAGCGCGTGTGACCACCACATGACCGGATACGCGGCGGCGGCCATCGCGGGCGTCATGCCGGCGACCTGTAACACGTCGGCGACGAACCAGCCGACGAACGACACCTGCTCGAAGCTCGTGAACTCCACCACGCCGTCGACGACCTCGGCCGTGCCGAGGATGCGCAGTCCCTCTTGGAGATAGCCGCCGACGCCGAGGAGGAACAGCGACCAGACGAGGAAGTCGTCCTCCCGAGACGTGTGTTTCCCGTGGAGCCGGTCGGTCCGCACGACGTAGCGTCGCCACAGCGCCACGGAGACGCCGGCGACGAACAGCAGTCCCATCGCGTCCATCACGAGCGAGTAGGAGAGATAGAAGTCGCCGACGAAGAAGGACTGTCGCTCGCCAGCCAGCAGGGCCGTGAGATTGCGATAGATGTCGATGTCGATGGCGAGGATGGTCGTCCCGATGAGCAGCGTCATGAACCCCCAGAAGATGAACGCGTGCATCACGCCGCCGACGAGATCGCGGTTGAACTGCTTCTCGTTCGAGCCGACGATCTTCGCCGCGCGGACGATCCGCCCCGAGAGGTCGTCGACCCGGTCGAACCAGTCGTCGTCCCCCTGAGCGTAGCGCGCGAACCGCCCGTACACGCCGTACGCGAAGACGATCAGCGTCAGGGCCGCGAGATAATAGAAGACGAGCTCACCGACCGGAGAGATCCCCCAGAACGTCTCCCGGGTGACGGTCTCACCCGTCTGTAGCGGCGCGGTAATCTGCATATAGGTTTACAGGCAAGCGACAGGTTAAATCTTCTCAACCCCTCCCCGCGTGTGAGTCTCGCAAACTGCGGCGTCGCGTCATCCGACAGCACACACGCTGGGCCGGCCACGACCCCCATTCATAAGTGAATCGCCGCCGTCAGTTACCGTTCCGATGGACGAAAAGACAGAAGAGCTCCGGGATATCTTCATGGACGTTTCCGAGGAGGAAACCGTCACCGAGCAGCAGGACGACGACCGGGGCTCACTGACCGAAGGCGGGGGAGATGCCGCCCAGATAGCGGACGTGATAGCCGAGATGCGCGACCGCTACGAGTTCTCCACGGAGTTGGCCGACGACGACTTGGTGCGCGTCGTTCGCGACTACTTCGACGGCTCATCGGACGCGACGATAGCCGACGACCTCGGCGTCGCCCGCGACACGGTCGTCCGCGCTCGCCTCGACCTCCACCTGCTCCGTGACCGCGACACCGACGCGCCAATCGAACTGTCTGCGCTCCGCGAGCAACTCGACGACGGCGCGACGACGAGCGACGCGGCCGACGCGCTCGACATCTCCGAATCCACCGTCCGTCGCTACCGCCGCGTACTCGACGCACAGGCCGAATCGCGCCGCGTCTCGGAGCGGTTCCACTCCGAACTCGCCGACGCCACTCCTGACGCTGACCTCTCCGGTCGCATGACCGACGAGGCGACCGAAGACGGACTCGAAGACGCCACGGAAGGCATGGAAACGAACGTCTCCTTCTGATCGCCTGCTCGGGCACTCCGAGCACCGAGACTTTATATGCGAATCCGCGGCCACAGCTCTCGTGACCTGACCGTCACACGGGCGGAACTCGGCGGGAGCGCGGCTCACCCGCCCGTGACGAACCGACTGAGCCGCCTGTTAGCCCAACCATGTGACGCATGCGCCGTTCACCGTGCCCCGCTCGGCGAACGAACCCGTTCCCGGCCACTCGACGGGTTCGATGATGCCGAGTCGGTCCGGATCATCGACGTACACCTCGACGCCCTCACTCTCGGCTGTCGGCATCGTCATCCAGACGTAGGGGCCGTCGCCGACTCCCTCGTGAGCGTCGAGCGACGTTCCGGTAGCCTAAACTCCTCCGTCGTGAAGTCGGACGTATGGACCGGGCTCGGCTGCGACGGGTCTGGCGGCGAACGGTCGGCCTCTCCGGGCCGGTCGCCGCCGAGACGGTCGTCCGGACGGCAATATCGCGCTCTCCTCGCAGGACACCGGCGCGGACGCGGCGACGAACCGCGACGAGGCCATCACGCAGGCGCTCCTCATCGGCGTTCTCGCCGGGATACCAATCGCAGTCGGTGGCCTCCTCTTCGGCGATGCGGCCATCCGCGTGTTCGGCGCGAGCAACGAAGTCGTCACCGTCGGGGCGACGTACGTCGCCGTCGTGTTAGCGACTGCGCCGGCCCGCCACGTCACGCTCATCGGCGCACGCTCGCTGCAGGGCACCGGCGACACCCGGACGCCGATGTACATCAACGTCGTCGCGAATCTCGTCAACATCGCCGGGTCGGTCACGCTCGGCCTCGGCCTGTTCGGCGCGCCGCGGTTAGAGGTGCTCGGCGTCGGCCTCGCGACCGCCGGCGCGAACGTACTCACGGCGGGACTGTTCCTGAGTGCCATCGCCGCTGACCGAACCACGCCGTCGTTCGTCCGACCGCGCGACCCCGTCATCGCGAGGCAACTCCTGCGCGTCGCTGCGCCTCGCGCCGTCGAGGGGTTCGCCTCCGAGGCCGCCCAGTTCCCGTTCAACGCGCTCCTGCTGTCGTTTCCGGCCGGCGAAGCCATCACCGCGGGCTTCCAGATCGGACGACGGCTCTACCAGCAGGCGACCGCGCCGGTGTCGCGGCGTCGATACTCGTCGGACAGTCGCTTGGGAGCGGCGACGCCGACGCCGCGCGCTACGAGGGCCGCGCCGTGACGGCGTTGGGCGTCATCCTCGTCGGCGCGGCGGGACTACTGCTGGCTGTACTCTCGCGGCCAGCGGTCGGCCTCTTCGCCGACGACCCGGAAACGGCGCGGTTCGCGGTCGCGTTCGTGCGACTGTACGCACTCTCAGGGGTCGCGCTGGTCACGTTCGGGACGATGTCGGGGAGTCTCCGCGGTGCCAGCGAGACGCGAATCCCGTTCTTGGCGCGTACGACGGGCATGTTCGGGCTGTTCCTCGGTGCCTCGTGGCTGCTCGGCTCGGTCCTCGGCTTCGGACCGCTCGGCGTGTACGCGGGTATCGGCGCCGCCTACGTCTGGATGGCGCTCGCCGTGCTGTGGGGCTTCGAGCGAACGGGATGGGCCGGCCGCGCCGCGACGATGATGGCCGAGCGAGGCACAGAGACGGCGAGCGACGACTGACGTTACCGCTCGTCCAGCGGAACGAACGTCTGCTGCTTCCCGCCGGTATACCGGGCGCGGGGCCGGATGAGCCGGTTTTCGGCCTGATACTCCAAGGTGTGGCCGATCCAGCCGGCGGCCCGCGACATCGCGAAGATGGGCGTGAACATGTCGACTGGGATGCCGAGTTGGTAGTAGACGGTGCCGGAGTAGAAGTCGACGTTCGGCGCGATACCCTCCTCGACGAGCCCTGCCCCCTCGAAGTGCGACTCGATGGCGTCGGCCATGTCGTACCACGTGGGGTCGCCGGAGCTTTGGCCCAGTTCCTCGGACTTCTTCTCGAGGATCACGGCACGCGGGTCCTTGACGGAGTAGACGCGGTGGCCCATGCCAGGGACGCGCCACCCCTCGGCCTCGCGGCGGCGCTCGACGTACTCGACGGGGCCTTCGTCGGACGCGTCGATGTCGAGCAGGAGTTCCATCACGTCTTGATTCGCACCGCCGTGGAGCGGCCCGGAGAGCGCCCCGATGCCGCCGGTGACGGCCGAGTAGAGATCCGCCAGCGTCGAGCCGATCACCATCGCGGTGAACGTCGAGGCGTTGAGGCCGTGGTCGGCGTGGAGGGTGAGCGCCTGATCGAACGTCTCCTCGGCGACCGGGTCCGGCTCCTCGCCGGTGAGCATGTAGAGGAAGTTCGCGGCATGGCTCAGGTCCGACCGGGGGTCAAGCGGCTCCTCGCCGCGGCGGTAGCGGTCGAACGCCGCGAGCACGGTCGGAATCTTGGCGGTGATCCGCCGGCCCTTCCGCTGTGCGGATTCGAGTGTCGCCTCCTCGGCTTCCGCCTCCGGGTCCGGGTCCTCGGCGGAGAGAGACGACACCAGCGTCCGAATCGCGGCCATCGGCTTCTCGTCGGCCTCGGCCAGCGCCGCCGCGGTGTCGAGCACATCGTCGGCGACCGCCCGCTCGTCGGCCATCGCCGACTTGAACGCCGACAGCTCCTCGGCGGTCGGCAGCTCGCCGTTCCACAGTAGATAGATCACCTCCTCGAAGGAGGCCCGACTGGCGAGATCGTCGATATCGTACCCCCGGTAGACGAGCCGCCCCGCCTCGCCGTCGATGTAACTGAGCGACGACTCGGAGACGAGGACGCCTTCGAGCCCCTTCTGCAGTTCCTCAGACATATCCCCGGGTTTCCCGGGGGATACGTTAAGGGTTATCGTTCACATGCGAAAGCGACTGATCGTCGCGTACGTTTTTGTTCCTCCCGAGCAAGCGACGTGTATGGCACGGGAGGTCGAATACGAACCCGTCAGCGTGAAGCCGCTGCTGGCGGAGATGAAGGACACCGCCGAGCTTCTCATCGACCTCTCGTACTCCGCCGTCCTCCTCCAGTCGGACGACGTGGCAGAGGAGGTGTTGGAGCTCGAAGCCCGGATGGACGTGTTGCAGCTCCGGGCTCGAATGAGCCTGCTGATGGCCGCACGCAACCCGGACGACGCGGAGGCGCTCGCGCCCGTCCTCGGGGTGGTCGGTGCGGCAGAGAAGATATCCGACGCCGCCGGCGACATCGCGAAGGTGGTCATCGAGGACATCGGCCTGCCGGAGGCGATGCGGGCCGCGCTCCCGGAGTCCGTCCAGACGCTCGTCCGGGTACGGGTGGCCGACGACTCACCGCTGGCCGGGCGCACGCTCGGCGACGCCAACCTCGAAACGGAGACGGGCGTCCGCGTCATCGCCATCCGGCGGTCGGGCGACTGGCTCACCGATCCCGGCCCGGACACGACGCCCGAATCCGGCGACGTCGCGCTCCTGCGCGGCCCCGAAACCGGGGTCGCCGGCATCTACGAACAGCTCTCCGGGGAGACGTACGCGCCGCCGGAGCCACCGGCAGAGCCGTCTGCGGATCTCGACCGCGCGATGGACTCGGTCGTGTTGATGAAAGATGTCTCCGAACTCGCCGTCGATCTGGCGTACGGCGCGGTGTTGTTCGACGACGACGACCTCGCGTCGGAGGTGTTAGAGCTCGAAGCCGAGGTCGACGCACTCCAGTCGCGCTTCGAGGCGTGGACGCTACAGGCGGCCGCCGAGGCCGACGACCCGGTGTCGCTGCGCGGTCTCGTCCATCTGGCCGGCGCGACGGAGGTCATCTCCGACGCCGCGCTCGAAATCAGTGAGGGCGTCCTCCGGGGCCTCGGCACCCACCCCGTCATTCAGGAGGCCGTCCTCGAATCCGACGAGGTGCTGGCTCGCTACGAGGTCGCGACCGACAGCCCGCTTGCCGGTGCGACGCTCGGCGACGTCGCCGTCAAGACGGAGACTGGCATGCGGGTCATCGCCGTCAGACGCGGCGACGAGTCCAAGTCGCCGACCGGGAAAGAGCCGGGCTGGGTCGTCTCGCCGGGTCCCGACACGGAGCTGAAAGCCGGCGACGTGCTCATCACGAAAGGAACCGGAGCCGGGGCCGAGCGACTGGAGGAACTGGCCGCCGATAGCTAACTTTGCCTTGCGAGTCGCACCGCGCTGACGACGGTAATGCCTGCCGCGACGAGCAGGCCGAGTCCGACCGCGAGGACGAACCCGAGGGCGAGATACGCCACGTCGGAGTAGCTGCCGGCCGGCCCGGTGACGGCCCCGTAGGTGAAGAAGACGGCGACAGCGACACCGACGACGAAGCCGACCGTCGCGTTCCGCCGGACGTGCAGCGCCGCGAGGAACTGCGCCGTCCCCGGCCGGTCCGGTTGCTCCCGTGTCACACCGCACCGTACGCCGGGCGGTCGCAAATGGGTTCCGACACGCGAGCGGTCGCCGTCGACTGACCCGAAAAACCACAAGATGTACCCGGCGGGCCGCCGCCACACCTACCCATGCAGCGCGACCGTCGCACGCTCGCTCGCGTCGCCGTGGCTCTCCTCGTCGTCGCGCTCCTCCTACCCGCCGGCGTCTCGGCGCTCACCTACTCGCCGACGGATTTCAAATCGGGCACCATCGAGGAGTCGGCCGACAGTCCGACCGTCGTCGGGATTCAGGGGTTCCACTTCCAGGGGCGTAGCGCGGCGAAGAAGCCTGCCCGCCTCGCCTCCATCGACGGCGACGGCTCGTTCGACTGGCAGTTCGCCGGCGACCGGGTGAACGGCGTCTGGTTCTACGACGTGGACCCGCTCCCCAACGGGAATCTGCTCGCCGTCTCGACGACGCCGGGCGGGACCGTCGTCTTCGAACTCGACCCCGAAACGCGCGAACCCGTCTGGACCGAACGGCTCGACATGGAGGACACCCACGACGTGGACCTGCTCCCGAACGGAGATCTGCTCGTCGCGAACATGCGGGAACGCGACGGCGACGAGCCGCCGGACGACCGCGTCGTTGTCTACAACCGCTCGACCGACGCAATCACGTGGGAGTGGACGTTCCGCAACCACTACCCGGAATCGACGGACGGCGGCTACAACGACGACTGGACCCACGTCAACGACGTGGACGCGACCGGCGACGGCCGGGTTCTCGTCTCGCCGCGCAACTTCGATCAGGTCATCCTGATCAACCGGTCGACGAAGGCCATCGAGATGCAGTTGGGTGAGGACGGGAACCACGACGTGCTCAACGAACAGCACAACCCGGACTGGCTGGTCAGCGAGGCGGGGCGACCGACGATACTCGTTGCCGACTCCGAGAACAACCGGGTGGTCGAGTACGAGCGTCGCTGTACGGGCGACCCGATGACGACCGCGCCGTCGGGCTGTTCGTGGACGGCGACGTGGACGGTCGGTGTCGAGGGGAATCTCAACTGGCCGCGGGACGCTGATCGGCTCCCGAACGGCAACACGCTGATCACGGACTCGCTGAACCACCGCGTCATCGAGGTGACGCCGCAGGGCGAGATCGTCTGGGAGTACTACGCGACGTGGGGGCCGTACGACGCCGAGCGACTCGGGGCGACGAACCGCTCGGCCGCTGTGACGGGTGGCTCGGCCGCCGGGCCGACAATGGTCGACGCCAGTGCGACCGGCGAGTACGCCCTCTCGGGGAGCGCGAACGACCCGCCCGTGCCGAGCGAGGCGAGCGGTCCGTCGGTGCTGCTGGCCGACGCCGGACTGGACGAACTCGCGCGGACGTGGAGCCACGTCGTGCCGTGGGTGAAACCGGTGTGGGCGTCCGGCTGGGAGTTCGTCGCCGCGGCGACGGGACTGCTCGTCGGGCTCGGTTGGGCAGGAGTAGAGGTAGCACAGAACAGGGACCGGCTGGCGGCCCGACTCGGTGCCGACCAGTAATTACGCGGACTCGGGTTCGTGGTCGACGCGGCCGTAGATGAGGTCGCGGAGGTCGTTGGCGTCCTCGACGTCCTCCAGTTCCTCCCGCTCGACGAGTGCGGTGCTGTCGACGTTCTCGCGTCGAGTGCTGTCGACGACGTACACCGACCGGGTGCGCGTGATCTCACCGACCGACGACATGATGCGGGCGCGCTTCTCGGCGGTGCGGGTGAACGCCGAGTGGCCGGTGAGCAGCGACTCGTCGGACTCCTCCGAGACCGTCTTGAACGGCGCGCGCTCGGTCGGGTGGACGGTGTAGCCGGCTTCCGCCAGCACGGCGACGACGCCTTCGTCATCGGGTTCCGGCGCCGGCTCTGCCGGCTCCGGGTCGGCGTCGCGGACGTCGTTTGCGTCCTCTAACACCTCGACCGGCGAGGAGAGCGGTCGGTCGAACACCTCTTCGAGGCGCGCGGCCACGTCGACGGAGGCGTTCATGCCGTCCTCGTACTTCGAGACGGTGCGCCGCGACACGCCGAGTTCGGAGGCGAGCCGGCCGAGCGACCAGTCGCGCTCCTCGCGGGCGTCCTCCAACACCTCACCGTCGATGTCGACGTAGAGGCCGCCGGGGGCCGCGTAGATGAGCGGCGGGACGCCCTCGACGAAGAGGTCGACGGCGGTGTCCGGCGACACCGCCGGAACGCCGTGACGGAAGTAGACGACGCCCGGCTTCAGTTCCTCGTCGCGGGTGCGCAGCGACAACACGAGCGGCGTCGCGTTGAGATAGTGGCCGAGACGGCGCATCTCCGCGCCGGTGGCCGCGTCGAACGCGTCGACGTTGGCGAGCACCTTCACGAGCAGGACGTCCTCGCCGCGCCGTGCCGCGAGGTCGAAGCTCTTGGGACGAACCGCGATGCGGTCGCTGACGGCGAAGCCAGCGTCCGAAAGCATCGCGGTTACGTTCCCTATCAGTGCCTGCCGTGACATAGTATATATATCCCGTCCTCTGGTATATGCATTGCGGCGGCTTCGGCCCCTTCTGGCGGTTTCTCGCCGAGCGAAAGGGGCTTTATTACGTGGCGTCAGGGTCACGCATGACCGTCGTCGGGCTGGACGACACCGACTCGCGCGAGCGGGGGATGTGCACCACCTACGTCGCGGCTCGCCTCGCCGAGCGACTGGACGCGTCGGCCCGCTATCTCGTCCGGCTCAACCCGGCGGTGCCGTACAAGACCCGGGGTAACGCCGCCCTCGCCGTCGTCACCGACCGGCCGCCGGAGCGTGCGCTCGCCGTCGCCCGCGAGCTGGTCGACAGCGCGGCGATGACCGGCGACGACCGCACGAATCCCGGCGTCGTCGTCGCGCCCGGCGCGCCCGCCGACGTGCCCGCCGCCGTCGCCGACTGGGCCGACCGCGCGATGCGGAACCTCCTCGACCCCGAGACGGCCCGCGAACACTGTCTCGACCACGGCTACCGTGCGTGGGAGCGTGCCGGTCTCGACCCGACGTACGAGACGATCTCTTATCGTGAGCGCGACCGCTGGGGCACCGACCGCGAGGTGGACGCCGACTCGCTGTTCGTGGCCGCCGACGAGTGGTATCCGCGCGTATGGGACACCGTCGACCGCGAGACGGGTGGGCCGGTCGCCGTCCCGAACACCCCCGGCCCAGTCCTCCACGGTATCCGGGGCGACGATCCCGCGGCGACCCGTGACTGTGCCGCCGCCGTCGACTCCGAGCCGGTCGCGCGCCGGGCGACGTTCGCGACGAATCAGGGCACCGACGCGCATCTCGCCCCCGGCACCGTCTCGACCGTGCGCGACGGCCGCTCGTACCGACTCGACGGCACCGTGTCACACGTCCCGGAGACGCGACGCGGCGGCCACGTCTTCCTTGAACTCGCCGCGGACGACGCCACGCTCGACTGTGCCGCCTTCGCGCCGACGGGGCGCTTCCGCGACCGCGTCCGGGCATTTCGGGTCGGCGACGAGCTAACTGTCTGTGGCGAGGTCACCGACGGGACGCTGAAGCTGGAGAAGTTCGCCGTGCGCTCGCTCGTCCGGACGGAGCGCGTGACGCCGACGTGCCCGCCGCCGTCGCCGACTGGGCCGACCGCGCGATGCGGAACCTCCTCGACCCCGAGACGGCCCGCGAACACTGTCTCGACCACGGCTAGTGCCGCCGAGCGCCCGCCGTCACGTTGCGAAACCGCTCGTCTGCGGCGGCTTCGACGCGCCCGTCCACCCGGAGCGGTAGCTATCCCTCGGCCGCGAGCAGATACCGCTCTTGGGCCACGTCGCGCACCGGGTCGAGGTCGGCGGGTCGGGCGAACCGGACGGCGTCGGCGTCCGACCCCGCGACTGGACTTCCGCTCGTCGCCGCTCGTTCCACGGCGTAGACGACCGGCAGGATGTTGCGGCCCTCGCGCGTCTCGTGGCCGACGCCGCAGAGTCGGAGTGCGTCCGGTGACGCCCGGACGCCCGTCTCCTCTGTCAATTCGCGGACCGCCCCGACCGCCGGCAACTCGTCGGCTTCGAGGAAGCCGCCGGGGATGTCCCACTCGCCTCGGTCGGGGGAGGCCGCGCGCTGGACGAACAGCGCCCGGTCGCCATCGAGCACGACGACTGTCGCCACCGGCACGGGATTGTGCCAGACGAACGCCTCGCAGGCGGGACAGTAGCGTCGCTCGCGGCCCTCGCTCTCGCGTCGTTCGGTCGCGGTGCCGCAGTCCGGACAGAAGTCGGCGGGCTCCCCCGTCACGTCTTCAGCCCCGACCCCGTCAGGGGGACGACCACGTCGTCGGCGGGGGCGACGACCCCCTGCTCGCGGTACTGCTCCAGCGCGGCCGGCGCGACCGCACAGCTCGGCTCCGTGTAGAAGCCGCGCTCGTGGAGGCGGTCGAGCGTCGCCTCGACGGCCGACTCCGACAGCGCAATCGCGTCGCCATCGGTCGCCTCGATTGCGTCGAGGATCTGGTCGCGGCGGGCCGGCTCGCGTATCTGGATGCCGTCGGCGAGGTCGTTTGTCCCGCCGTCGGCACCGTGGAGCGCGGTCGCGATTGGGGCGTAGCCGGCGGCCTGTGCGCCGAGCAGTCGCGGCATCGAGTCGGTCCAACCGGCCGCGCGCAGTGCCCGAAAGCCGCGGTACGCGCCGAGAAATAGGGTGCCGTGGCCCAGCGGCGTCACGACGGCGTCGGGCACCTCCCAGTTTCGTTCGGCGGCGACTTCGTAGGCGAACGTCGCCGTCCCGGCGTAGAAGGCCGGGTTCCACGCGTGGCTCGCGTACCAGCCGTCGCCCGCCTCGACGGCCTCGATGCAGGCCTCGGTCACCGCCTCGCGCGACCCGTCGACGCGGACCACCTCCGCGCCGGCCCGCTCGATTGCCCGTACTTTCGACGGCTTCACCGACGCCGGAACGTAGATGCTCGCGTCGATGCCGGCGCGGGCGGCGTAAGTGGCGATTGCCGCACCCGCGTTTCCGGAAGAGTCCTCGACGACGCGGTCGACGCCCAGTTCGGCCGCCAGCGACAGCGTCGCCGTCGCCCCCCGGTCCTTGAAACTCCCCGTCGGATGGACGTACTCCAGCTTGAACTCGCAGTCCCACTCCTCGCTCTCCGTCGTCGGGGTGAACCCCTCGCCGAGCGTGACCTCGGGTCCGGTCGGGAGGAACGACTCGAAGGTCCACAGGCCCGCCGTCGGGTCGATGTCGGGGTCGCCGTCCGGGAGCGGTCGGTCGGCGAAGTCCAGCGGCGCACCACACGTGCAGCGCCAGCGGTCCGCGTACGTGGCTCCGCACGCGGCGCATTCGAGCATAGCGGTAGTGGGGCACGTGTCGGCTTGTCGGTGTCGGTTCCGCGCCCGACTACCCGCCGGTCGCGTAGCGGAGGAGCGCGGCGACGCCGCCGAAGTCAGTCAACAATCGTTCGCCCGCCTCGGTGTCGGTCGAGACGAGCGTCGCCGCCGCGTCGCGTCCGTCGGCGAGGTCGAGCAGGTGTTCGACGGCGTCCTCGCGTTCCCCCGCCGTGGCCGGGACGCGGACACCACACGCCGAACACTCGTGGTCGGGCGCGTCCCGGCTGTGGGCGACCGTCTCGCGTTCCTCATGGCCCTCGGGACACTCGTATGTGATCACGTCCTCGCGGAGGGCGACGGAGACGAGCAGATGGTTGACGGCCCCTGTCCGGAGGTCACGACGCACTCGCTCGAACCCGTGTGTCGCCTCCTCGCCAGCGCGGTGACGGTCGAGGAACTCCGCCACCAGTTCCCGCTCCCTCTCGTCTCCCGCGCCGGCGGCCATCCGCTCCACCGGCTCGGTGAGAAACGTCGTATCGCGGCGGTAGCGGAACGACGCCACCGGCTCGGGCGGGGAGACGAGTGCTTCCGTCGTCGGCTCCGCGCCGGCGTCAACGGCGCCCGCGAAGAGCACCAGCCCGTTCGTCGGCGGGCTATCGTAGTAGCCAAGTCGGTCCTTCAGCGCCGTGAGCGCGTCTTTGACGGCGGTGCGGGTCCGCTCGCTTTCGATGTCGGCCGCCTCGTCGCGTTCTTGCGTGAGACGCGCCGCCGCGTCGAAGATGGGTGTCTCCTCGGGGACGTAGACGCTGAGCAGTCGCGGGTCCGACGCTTCGTGCGTCCGGAGCTCGTCGACCGTGCGTCGGAACACGTAGCGTCGCGTCGCCGAAGCCGCGTGCTCTCGTCGACGCATTGGCCGAGATTGGCCGACGGCCGACAAGTACCTGTTGCCCGTAGTTCACGTCTCGCTCGCGCCGGTCGGTTTCGCTAACGTTTACACGAGGGGTGTCTACACGTCGCGTATGGCCGATACCGACGACTCGTCGATCCCGCTGTCGTGGATAATCATCTTCCTGCTTCTCACGCTCGGGCTGGGGGCCGCGGCCGTTCTCTTCGTGGGTGGTGACCTGATTGCGACCGCGCTGCTCCCGGCGTAGTCACATCGACTCCGGGGCCGCCACGCCGAGCACGTCCAGCGCGTTCGCGACCGTGTGTCGGGCGGCGGCCACGAGCGCGATTCGCGCCTCGCGCACCTCCGGGTCCTCGGCGGAGAGCACTGGGCATTCACGGTAGAAGGCGTTGAACGTCTCCGCGAACTCGCGGGTGAACGTCGCGACTCGGTGAGGCTCCAGTTCGGTCGCCGCCTCGTCGATCACGCCGGGGAACCGCGCAATCGACCGGAGCAGGTCGCGCTCCTCGGGTTCGGTGAGCGCGGCGACGGTGGCCTCCTCGGACACCTCGCCCGCCTCGTCTAAGATGCCGCAACACCGCGCGTGGACGTACTGGACGTACGGAGCAGACTGCGCCTCGAAGTCGAGGGCGCGTTCCCACTCGAAGGTGATCGCCTTCGTCGGCTGTTTGGCGACGATGTCGTAGCGGACGGCGCCGATCCCGACCTGTTTGGCGATGCGCTCGATGTCGTCGCCATCGAGTTCGTCACGCGTCCGGTCGTCGAGGCGCGTCTCCACCTCCTCGCGAGCGCGGTCGATAGCTTCGTCGAGCAGGTCGTCAAGGTCGATGCCCGTGCCCGCGCGCGTGGACATCTTGCCTTCCGGGAGGTTGACGTAGGAGTAGATGACCGTCCGGAGTTGGTCGGTGTCGTTGCCGAGCAGGTCGAGCGCCTCGCGGAGTTGGCCCGCCTGTAGCTTGTGGTCCTCGCCGAGCACCGTCACCGCGCGGTCGTAGCTGTCGAACTTCCACTCGTGGTGAGCGAGGTCGCGGGTCGTGTACAGCGAGGTGCCGTCAGAGCGGAGGAAGACGAGATTCTTCTCGAAGCTCGGCAGGTCGAGTTGCCACGCGTCCGCCTCGTAGACGGCCTCGCTTCGCTCCTGTAGCCGCGCCACCACGTCGTCGGTGTCGCTCACGCGCTCGTGGGTCGCCTCGTCGCCCGCCTCCAGCCCTTGTAGGATGGCGTCGATCTCGGCCTCGGCCGCCTCGACTGCCTCCGGCGTGGCTGCCTCCGTCTCGCCGTCGAGGAACTCGTTGCCCCGCCGGTAGTAGCGCACGAAGTCGTACTCGGCGCGGTCACGCTCCGGCTCCGGCAGGTCGCTCTCGTCGAACTGCTCGTAGGCCCACGTGAACAGCGCCATCTGTCGGCCGGCGTCGTTGACGTAGTAGTGACGCTCCACGTCGTTGCCGGCGTACGCCAGCAGGTTGGCGACCGCGTCGCCGATGATCGGATTGCGGGCGCGACCCACGTGGACGGGACCGGTCGGGTTCGCGCTGGTGTGTTCGACGACGACTGAGTCGCCGGTCGGGTCGAGCCGGCCCGCGTCCGGGCCGGTGTCGAGTGCGCCCTCGAAGTACGCGTCGCCGGGCGTGAAGTTCACGTACGCCCCCTGCTGTGTGACGCCGCCGACGTACGTCGCGTCCGAGAGGTCGACGGCGTCGGCGAGTTTGCCGGCCACCTGCGGCGGGGGCGCGCCGGCCTCGCCGGCGAGTCGGTAGGCGACGGAGGAGGCGAGCACCGCGTCGACACCCTCGGGGGGGCGTTCGATACCGAGGTCGTCGGTCGGATACCCGCACGAACGCAGCGCGTCCGCAAGCACCGACTCGACCTCCTCGCGGAAGGCGATGAACATACGCGTCGTTCCGTGCCGGCGCTAAAGGCGTTTGCGAAGCGCAGGCCCCGAGCGGTCTCCGACCGAGATGCCACCAGCCCCCGAGCAATAGTCGATCCTTCTCGGTTCTTCCCGAATCGGGACGTTCGTGCGGGTGTCGTACCGATTGTACCTTTCGCCTTTTATGATCTGTTTGACGTTTGTGCGTCCGGATGAGGCCAGAGCTGTCGAGGCGACGACTGATAGGGACGCTCGGGGTCGCCGCGGTCACAATCACGAGCGGCGGTGACGCCAGCGCGGCGAACGGTTGGACCGAGGTGTCATCGCCGACAGCGAAGACGCTGTACGACGTCGCGAGCGCGAGCGACGGCCCGTACGCCGCCGGCGGTAGCGGCGTCCTCGTCCACCGGGGCAGCGACGGCTGGGAGATCGTCCTCGCCGACGGACCTTCGGGGAACAACAAGACGCTCGAAGGCGTCGGCGTCACTGGCGACGGTGCCCGCGTGTGGGTGGCCGGCGCGTCGGGCCGGCTCGGGTCGTACGCGGTCACCGACGGTACCGTCCGCGACTACTCGAAGCCGAACGGGTTCAGCGACAATCTCCACGACGTGGAGGTGGTCGGCCCGGTCGGTGGCGAGCGCATCTACGCGGCGGCCGGCTCCGGCAACGTCCTCGTCGGCACGCGGCAGGCCGACGGGTCGTTCGACTGGTCGCTGATCGACACTGGCGGGAAGAACACGGTCACTGCGGTCGATTTCTACGGCCGCGACGTGGGTCGGGCCGTCACGACCGGCCCGGCGGCCTTCACGACGACCGACGGCGGCAGCACGTGGACTGATGTCACGCCCGACAGCGCGGCCGACCGGTTCTTCGGCGTCGTGAGCGCCGACGGCAACGTCTGGGTCGGCGCGGACAACGGCCGCATCTGGCGGCGAAACTGCACGTGCGCCGTCTGGACGCCACACCGACCCGATACGAAAGCCGTCAGGGCGCTCTCCTACCGGGGCGGCCGGTTCCTCGGAAGCGGCGAGAGCGGTCGCGTGTTCGAGCGCGCAGACGGCGGTTGGGTCGCCCGCGAGACGCCGGTCGGAGATGTCCTGCTCGGCTGTCTCCCCGGCGCGCCGGACGTTGCGGTCGGCAAGAGCGGCACCATCGTCGAGCGGTAGCGAACCCCAGCACCCCCACGGACGCCGCTCGCTCCTGTGGTTAGCCGTGCGTGCGGTCGATTTAATAATTTGGCACCTTACATTATTAATATCGATGTCTCCGTAGCATCTGCCGGCGCATGCCACTGGACGATTGCACGCGCCGCGGATTCCTGAAGGGGGCAGGCGGAGTCGCCGTCGCCGCCGCTGGAGGGGTCGCGGTAACACAGACTGCGGAAGCCGCATCGAACTGGACGGACGTCACGTCGCCGACCAGCAAAACGATCTACGGGGTCTCGATGACCGTCGACGGGCCGTACGCGGCCGGGAAGAGCGGCAACCTGCTGTCCCGACAGGGCGGCTCGTGGGAGCTGACCGTCTCGGCCGGCCCGCACACCCGCGACAACACGCTGCGGACCATCGCGGTGACCGACGACGGGAAGCGCGTCTGGTTCGCCGGAGCTTCGGGCGCCATCGGTGCCTACGATGTCGACAAACAGCGCAAGATCGACTACTCCGCCCCGACGGGCAAGACCACCACGTGGGAGGGGATCACTGCCACGGGCACCCGCGACAGCGAAGCCGTCTACGTCTCCAACGGCTCCGGCGAGGTGCTGAAAGGGACCCACGACGCCGACGGCTGTCTGCAGTGGGGCTCCTCGGTCACCAAGCCGGGGTCGGGATCGACGATGACCGCCATCGACTTTCAGGAGTCGAACACCTCGACCGGCCACGCCGTCGACACCACGCAAGGGGTCTACGAGACGACCGACAGCGGGGGTACGTGGGAGAAGGTCGGTATCAGCGAGTCGCAGGTCAACTACTACGACGCTATCAGCTACATCGACGAGTCGGACGGCACGCAGTTCGTCCACGTCGCCGCCGGCGACGGGAAGGTGTACCGGCTCGACTGTACCTGTGACAACTGGACGCCGGTGCAGGTGAGCGACAAGTCGCTGTTCGGGATCACCCACTCCGGCGGCGCCCGACTCGCCTGCGGTGGCTCGGGACGCATCCACGAGAAGCCGAAGGGCGAGGACTGGCAACAGATCGAGTCACCAGTCACGGCGGACCTCAACGAGGTCGTCTACGGCGGCACGGACTACCCGGACGTGATCGTCGGCAACTCCGGGACGATCCTCGAACGGTAACCAGTCGACCGTTCTGTCTATTCTGTTGTCGCGGCCTAACCCCCCGCCTATCGCCCGGACAGCGACGACTTTACCCGCGCGGGCGCTGACCCGACGATATGAGCGACTCCGGGCCCAAGCAGGTCGACGACCCGGATTACCACCACGTGAACCACACCGCCGCCCAGACCTGCGGCTGGACGGCCAACGCGCTCCGGGGTGAGGGCCGCTGTTACAAGAACCGATTTTACGGCATCCAGAGCCACCGCTGTATCCAGATGACGCCGGTCGTCAAGTGCAACGAGCGGTGCGTCTTCTGCTGGCGCGACCACGCTGGCCACGCCTACGAACTGGACGACGTCGAGTGGGACGACCCGGAAGCGGTAGTCGACGCCTCCATCGAACTCCAGCGGAAGCTCCTGTCGGGGTTCGGCGGCAACGACGAGGTGCCCCGCGACGTGTTCGAGGAGGCGATGGAGCCGCGCCACGTCGCCATCTCGCTCGATGGTGAGCCGACGCTGTACCCGTATCTCTCGGAGCTCATCGACGCGTTCCACGACCGCGACATCACGACGTTCCTCGTCTCCAACGGCACCCGGCCGGAGGTACTCCGCGCATGTGACCCGACGCAACTGTACGTCTCCGTCGACGCCGCGGACCGACACACCTTCGAGGAGACGGTCGGTGCCGTCGAGGACGACGCGTGGCCGAAGCTGCTCGACACGCTCGACGTGCTCGCCGACAAGGAGTCGACGCGCACCGTCATTCGGACGACGCTCGTCGACGGCGTCAACATGCACACCCCGGAGTGGTACGCCGCGATGTGTGAACGCGCTGACGCCGACTTTGTGGAGCTGAAAGCCTACATGTACGTCGGTCACTCGCGCGGTCGCCTCGACGACGCGAACATGCCCGACCACGACGCGGTTCGCGCGTTCGCCGAGGAGATGCGCGAGTTCCTCCCCGACCACGACACGCTCCGCGAGGTACCACAGTCCCGCGTCGCCCTGCTCGCCCGCGACGAGGACACGTGGGTCCCGAAGCTGAAGGGCGGCAGCGACTTCTGGGGCGAGAACCCCTACGCGTGAGCCGCCCCGGGCGAACGCCACCTCGACACGCCGGACGCGAAACCCTCTTTGACCACACACCCGCAGGTCCGATAGAGACGCGAGCGCATCCGGCCACTCTATCACGATTCTGTTACAGATACCGTGTTCGTTACGCTTATCCCGGGAGACATCCAAGCGGTGGCTATGCAGGAACAGGCGGCGTCGGTCGGTCCCGACGAACTCGCCACGCTGAAACATCTCGCGCTGCTCGGCGCGCTCGACGGCGCGACCACGGTCACGTGCGCGACCCTCGCGGACCGACTCGACGCGTCGAACCAGACCGCCTCGCGCCGACTCCAGCGACTGGAGGAGGCCGGCGCGGTCACGCGCGAACTGCTCGGCGACGGCCAGCAGATCACCGTCACGGACGACGGCGAGCGGGCGCTGCGCGGCGAGTACGAACAGTACCGGCGCGTGTTCGAGCAGCGAGACGCCGTCCGACTCTCTGGCTTCGTCACGAGCGGCATGGGCGAGGGCCGCCACTACATCTCCCTGCCGGGCTACATGGAGCAGTTTATCGACCGACTGGGCTACGAGCCGTTCCTCGGCACACTGAACGTGGAACTCGACGAGGCAAGCATCGAGGCGCGGGCCCAGATGGACGCGCTCGATCCCGTCCGCATCGACGGCTGGGAGGACGACGACCGGACGTACGGCCCGGCGTTCTGCTGGCCTGCGACGGTCGAGACGGGCGACCGCGAGTACGAACAGGCCCACGTCATCGCGCCCGAGCGCACCCACCACGGGGCCGACCAACTGGAGGTCATCGCGCCGGAGAAACTGCGTGACGCCCTCGACATCGAGGACGACGAGGAGGTGACCGTGCGTGTCACGGAGCAGTAGCGTCGTCGCCAGCGTCGAGGCCGCCGTCGCCGCGTTCCGCCGCGGCGATCCGGTGCTCGTCCACGACGCCGCCGACCGCGAGGGCGAGACTGATCTCGTGTATCCGGCCCACGCGGTCGATGCCGACGCCGTGCACCGACTCCGCGCGGACGCCGGCGGTCTCATCTGCGTCGCGCTCTCGGACGGTGTCGCCGAGGCGTGGAATCTCCCGTTCCTCCAGGAGACCATCGACCACCCCGCGGCCGCGGACCACGAACTCGCGTACGACGAACGGTCGTCGTTCTCGCTTGCCGTCAACCACCGCGAGACGTTCACAGGCATTACCGACGACGACCGCGCGCTCACCATCGCCCGGCTCGGCGAGGCCGCCCGCGTCCCCGAGGCGGTCGACTTCGCCGGCGAGTTCCGCGTGCCCGGTCACGTCCACCTGCTGCGGGCCGCGCCGGACCTGCTCGGCGACCGACAAGGCCACACCGAACTGGCGCTCGCGCTCGCCGAGGCGGCCGACCAGCCGCCCGCGGCCGTCGTTTGTGAGATGCTCGACGGCGACACCGGCGGTGCGCGCTCTCCCGCCGACGCCCGTGCGTACGCCCGGCGACACGGCCTCGCGTACGTCGAGGGCGCGGACCTGCTCGCGCGGCTGGCGTAATCCTCGCGGATTTAAGTCGGCCGCGCCTCACTTCCTAGTATGTCCACGTTCGAGGAGATGGAAGACGACGGCGTCATCTGGCAGAACGGCGAGTTCGTCGACTGGGAGGACGCGACGATCCACGTGCTCACCCACGGACTCCACTACGGCTCGGGCGTCTTCGAGGGCGTGCGCGCCTACGACACCGAGCGGGGGACGGCTATCTTCCGCTGGGACGAACACCTCGACCGGTTCTACCAGAGTGGCAAGCCGTACGACATGGAGATCGGCTACGACCGCGAGGAGTTGACCGAGGCGGCGGTGGAGGTGCTCGACCGCAACGACCTCGACTCCGCGTACATCCGGCCCATCGCCTTCTACGGCTACAACAGCCTCGGCGTCTCGCCGAAGGACTGCCCCGTCGACGTGGCCGTCGCGGCGTGGCCGTGGGGTGCGTATCTCGGCGAAGACGCGCTCGAAAACGGCATCGACGTGATGATCTCCTCGTGGCGCAAACACGCCTCCAGTCAGATCCCGACGAACGCGAAGACGACCGGTCTCTACGTCAACAGCCTGCTGGCCGGCGAGGAGGCCCGCCGCAACGGCTACGCGGAGGCCATCGTCCTCAACAAGGAGGGCAAGGTCGCTGAAGGCCCCGGCGAGAACCTCTTCCTCGTGCGCGACGGCGAGCTGTTCACCCCCGGCCTCAGCGAGTCCATCCTCGACGGCATCACCCGCGACACCGTCATCACGCTCGCCGAGGAGCGCGGCTACACGGTCCACGACAACGTCTCCATCTCGCGTGGCGAGCTGAACACCGCCGACGAGCTGTTCTTCACCGGCTCTGCGGCCGAGGTCACGCCGATCCGCAAGGTGGACAACGTCGTCATCGGCGAGGGGACCCGCGGCCCGGTCACCGAGGAACTCCAGCAGGCGTTCTTCGATCTCGTGGAGCGGCGCACCGACGACCACGACGACTGGTTCGACTACCTGTAATAGCCCGACTCCTCGACTCTGCCGACTCGCTGAGCGTGGAGCCGACGGAGTGAGTCGCGCGGCGGCGTACCGATGGGTCATTTTTTACGCCAGAGTGACGTACCTGGTTGGCATGGACCGCGAGGGGGAAGCGTACGAAACTCTCGCCGAGATGGCGCCGGAGGCGTTCGTCACTATCGACGAGCAGGGCACCATTCGATCCGCGAATCCGGCCGTCGAGGACATCTTCGGGTACGACCCCGACGAGGTGGTCGGCGAACCGCTCACGGTACTGATGCCCGACCGACTCCACGAGAGCCTGCGTCGCTATCTCGAAACCGGCGAACGAACCCTCGACTGGGAGTACGTCGAACTCTCGGGAAGACACAAGGACGGTCACGATGTCCCGCTGGCGGTCTCGTTCACCGAGTACGAGACCGACGCCGAGCGACTGTTCACCGGCATCATACGGGACATCGCCGAACGCACGGACCGCCAGCGCGAGTTCGAGAGGACGCGACGGCGTTACCAGACGCTCGTCGAGAATTTTCCCAACGGCGTCGTCGCACTGGTTGACGAGGACCTCCGCTATCTCACCTTCGGCGGCACGCTGGAGGGTGACACCGACACCCCGAGAGCCAACATAGAGGGAGAGCCGGTCCGCGAGGTGTTGCCACGGAACGTCGCGGACCTCGTCGTTCCCCATTACGAGAGCGCCCTCGACGGCGACTCGTCCATGTTCGAGAGCACGGTCGACGATTCGGTGTACCAGTTCCACTTCATTCCCGTCCGTGACGACGACGGCACCGTCTCCACCGCTCTCGGGATGTCACAGGACATCACCGAGCGCAAACAGTACGAACGGCAACTCAACGAGACGATAGAGAAGCTCCAAACCTCGAACGAGCGGCTCGAACAGTTCGCCTACGCCGTCTCGCACGACCTACAGGAGCCGTTGCGGATGATCTCTTCGTATCTCCAACTGCTCGAAACCCGATACGCGGACGCCCTCGACGAGGATGCCGAGGAGTTCATCGACTTCGCCGTCGACGGTGCCGACCGGATGCGAGCGATGATCGAGGGGCTGCTCGAATACTCCCGCGTCGCTACCCGCGGCGGACCGCTCGAACCGATAGACGCCGACGACGTTCTCGACGAGGCGCTGGCCGACCTGCATCTACAGATCGAGGAGGCGGACGCGACGGTGACGGCCGACGACCTGCCGACGGTCACTGCGGACCCGGATCAGATCGGGCAGGTGTTCCGGAATCTCATCTCGAACGCCATCGAGTACAGCGGCGAACGCCCCCCAGAGGTCCACGTCAGCGCCGACCGCGTGGACGACGCATGGCGGTTCGCAGTCGCCGACAGGGGAATCGGTATCACGCCCGACCAGCACGGCCGAATCTTCGACATCTTCGAGACCGTCCACACCATCGAAGAGGGAGCCGGCTCGGGGATCGGGCTGGCGCTGTGTCAGCGAATCGTTGAACGGCACGGTGGCGATATCTGGGTCGACTCCGAACTCGGCGAGGGAGCGACGTTCTACTTCACCATCCCGACCGAGTGACGGCGGCCGTCACCGGAGCAGCGCGAGCCCCGATGTGGTTCCGCCCCTGACCACGAAGCCGTCCTCAACGGCCGCGAGTCCGTCGACAGTACCGAACCCGTAGCTCTCCCCCGACCACGCGGCGCGCTGTGTGCCGTCGGCGAGGTCGTGGAGCGTGACGCCCGCGTTCGTCCGGCCGAACGCGACCCAGTCGTCGCCGACCACCGGTCGGCCGGTGACGATTCCGGTGTCCAGCCGCCACCGGACCTCGCCCGTGGCCGCGTCGAGGGCGACGCTCGTTTGGCCGTTCCCGGCGGGAACGACTACGGTTTCGTCGGTCACAGCCAGCCCGGTGTGGACCTCCGCAACGCCGTCGAGCGAACGCGACCACCGTGTCACGCCGGTGCCGGCGTCGATGGCGTAGACGGTGCCGCGGTTGTCGACGGCGTAGACCGTCCGGTCGGCCACCGACACGGAGCCGACCGTCTTGCCGAGCGCGAGGTGCCACCGCTCCTCGCCGTCGAAGTCGTACGCGAGGATGCCGCCGGTCCCGTTGGCGCTCCGCGTCGTGTAGATGCCGCTCGCCCCGACTGCCACCGTCTCCCCGGTGGCGGTCCACCGGCGGTCCCCGGCTCTGGTCCCGACGGCGACCGACTCAGTCCCCCCCGCGACGTAGGTAGTCTCGCCGGCTGCTGCGGCCGCGCCCGGGCCGTAGCCGCCGACATCGGCCTGCCAGTACCGCTTGCCCGTCCCACGGTCGAGTGCCGCGAGCCGGTTCAGCCCCGTCACGACGACGGCCCCGCAGGTGAGGACGGGTACCGTGTCGAAGCTACCACGGTTGTCAGGGTCGTACCGCCAGACGGCACCCCCCTCCGGCGCGTCGAGGTCGACCGCTACGACCCCGATACTCGAGGGCACGTACGCCATCCCGTCCGCGACCGCCGGAAGCGCCGACGCGAGGACCCGACCGCCGCGGCCCCGAGAGCCGTCAGGAGAGTTCTTCGGGAAGGCATGAGGTTATACACACGTATAAACCGCTGCAGAAAAAGTCTATCGGCAGATCCGGAGCCTCGGGCTATCGGTCGTATCACCGTTGTGGCCCGAACCGCGCCGAACGCTGCAAAAAAATCCCGCGTCGGATCAGGCGAGAACGTCAGAACCGTACGAGGCGTTCCCGCTCTCGCTCGATGCCGCGCTGGCGTCGGTCTCTACTTCGGTCTCTGCATCCTCGTACTCGACGGTCACCTCGACTTCCTCGGCGTCCTCGGGGACCGCGAACGTCACCTCGCCGTCCGCATTCGTGGTGTAGTCGGTCCCGTCGTACGTGACCGTCGCGCCCTCGACCGGCTCGTCGCCGCTCGTGACGCTGACGGTGGCGTTCTCGCCGGCAGTGACGTTACCGACGAACTCGGCAGCGACCTCGGGTGCGTCGTCACTGTCGTCCGCCTCGCCGTCGACTCGCTCTATCGGCACGTCGGTGCCGGATTCGCTCGCGACTGGCTTGATGTTGTACGTGCTCGTGTTTCCGCGCTCGACGACGGTGATGTCGTAGACGAAGTCGACCGTCGAGTTCGCCTCGACGGTGAACTCCTCGTTGAGCTGGAGCTTCTCGGACGGGAGCTTCACGTCGGCCGACGAGCCGTCCGTGAGCGTCCCGTTGACCTCGCTCACGTGGACGAACACCTTCGAGTAGTTACCCTCCTCGATTTCGAACGTCTCCATGAGAGTCGCGTTCGCGCCCTTCAGTTCGGTGAGGTCGACCGTCCGGTTGTCTACCTCGTACTCGGTCCGGTTGTCGGACTCGTCGCCCGGCTGGACCCCGACCTTCGTGACCGTGACGTTCAGGTGTTCGAAGTCGTCGATTGCGTTCCGCTCGTCGCTCAGATAGAAGGCGAGCGAGCCCTGCGTTTCAGTCTCGGTCTCGTCCATCGCGGCCTCGCCGTCGGCGCTCGCGTCGACCTCGTTAATCTCGACGTCCGTCCCGGACTCGCTCGCGACCGGGCGGATGACGTACTTGTCGGAGCCGCCGGCCTCCGTCACCATGATGTCGTAGACGAAGTCGACGTCCTCGCCGTCACCGATGGTGAAGTTCTGGTTGAGCTGGAGCCGGTCGGAGGGGAGCTGCACCTCCGCCGAGTCCCCGTTCGTCAGCGTTCCGTCGATGCCGCCGACCGACAGGAACACCTTCTCGTAGTCGCCGCTTTCGAGTTCGTACTGCTCGACGAGCGACGAGTTCGCCCCTTCGAGCTGCGTCAGGTCGACCGTTTCGTTTGCGTCTCTCGTCGTCCGATTCCCGTCTGCACTCACGAACGTCACTTCCGTGATCGTGACGTTCAGGTGGTCGAAGTCTTCGAGTGCGCCCGGCTGGTCGCTCACGTAGAAGTTCACCGTGCCCGTCCCGCTACCGGAGTCGAGCGCGGTCGAACAGCCCGCGAGCGCGAGCATGCCGGCCATCAGTACCGCCGCAACTGTGCGTCTCATGCACTCGCGGGGAGGTGTCAGATACACATAAACGGGCGACGCCGTTTCCGTCAGTTCACGGTTTAACGCTAATAAACGGTCTGAACGGTCGCCGCGCGGTTCCGATAGCCGTTTAGGGACGCCGCCGAACCCACGCACATGACTCTCTCCGTGACCTTCCTCGGGACGAGCGGGGCCGTTCCCACGGCGGCGCGCAACCCGAGCGCCGTCTTCGTCCGCCGCGACGGCGACCGCCTGCTGTTCGACTGCGCCGAGGGAACCCAGCGACAGATGATGCGCTTTTCGACGGGATTTGCCGTCTCCCACATCTTCCTCAGCCACACGCACGGCGACCACGTGCTCGGCATCCCCGGCCTCCTCGAATCGTGGGACTTCAACGAGCGCGACGCCCCCGTCGCCATCCACACGCCCAACGGCACCCGACGGGCAGTGCAGAATCTCGTCACCGCCACCGGGGCGCGCCCCTCCTACCCCGTCCGTATCAACGAGGTCGGTCCGGGCGATGTCGCGCTCGCCACCGACGAGTACGAGGTGCGCGCCTTCCAGACGGACCACCGCGCTGCCTCGGTCGGCTACGCGCTCGTCGAGGACGAGCGGAAAGGCCGCTTCGACCGCGAGCGCGCGGAGGAACTCGGCGTGCCCGTCGGGCCGAAGTTCTCGCAACTCCAC
>PXSB01000009.1:26140-39981 GCA_003023185.1 Halobacteriales archaeon QS_9_67_17
CGGCGACCCGCGGCCCGGACGCAGGCTCGTCTACACCGGTGACACTCGCCCCACGAGCGCGACGGTGGCGGCGGCCGCCAACGCCGATCTGCTGATTCACGACGCCACCTTCACCGAGGACCGACGCGAGCGCGCGGGCGAGACGGGCCACTCGACGGCGGTACAGGCGGCCGAGGTCGCCAACCGGGCGAACGCGCGCCGACTCGCGTTCACGCACGTCTCCTCCCGGTACGCCGGGCACGAACACGACCTCGCGGCGGAGGGGAAGGACGTGTTCGAGGGCGAGCGCGCGTTCCTCCCCGACGATGGCGACGAGATCGAGATTCCGTACCCCGACGAGTGACGCGCCGGCTGTCGCGCTGTCGGGCTGTCGGGTCACGCCGGTCGCGTCTACTGCGACACACGGGTAGTGTTCAGATAACCGGGTTGTCGCTCGACCGCGCAACTGCGGTGGGTGGGACTGAAAGGGGCCGTCGTCTCGGCGAACCCGGACGATGCAAGCACCGCAGGCCGAAGGCCGAGGAGCACAGCGAGTCCCGGGAGTCGAGACGACGGGGGCTTTCTACACTTTGTTATCATCCTCGTCGCCGGAGTCACTCTTATCTAAACACTACCGACGCACCTTTCGCAACTACCATATAGTCCGTCTCCCAACCCTCGCACGATACGAATATGGCGAGGCCAGAGGTCCTAAGCCGAATCAAGGAGGCCGAAGAGGAGGCCGACGACATCGTCGCCGAGGCCGAAACAGAGCGTGACGACCGGATCACCGAGGCCCGCCGGGAGGCCGAGGAGATCAGGGAGTCCGCTCGCGAGGAGGCGAGCGAACTGACGGAGGAGCGACTCGCCGAGGCCCGCGAAGAGATCGACGCCGAGGTCGAGGCCATCCTCGACGAGGCGGAAGACGAGCGCGAGCAACTGCGCGACCGCGCGGCCGACCACGAAGCGGAGGTGGTCGAGGACACCCTCGAACGGTTCACGGAGGCGGTCCATGCTCAGACCTGAGCGGATGAGCCGGGTCTCGGTGACGGGATCCAAGGCGGTCATGGACGACGTCGTCGCGACCGTCCACGACCTCCAGCTGTTCGACGTGACCGACTACGACGGCGAGTGGGAGGGCTTCACGCCCGGCGACCCCGCCGACGGGGCCGACGACGCGTCCACCAAGCTCGTCACCGTCCGGTCGCTCCAGAGCATCCTCGGAGTTGACTCCGACGACTACGACGGGCCGACACGCCACCTCGACGACGAGGAACTGGACGAGGAACTCGCCTCAGTGCGCGAGCGCGTGAACGCGCTCGACGACCGCCGCGATGAACTGGACGACGAACTGCGCGCGGTCGAGGAGCGTCTCGTCGCCGCCGAACCGTTCGTCGACTTGGGCATCGATCTCGACCTGCTCCACGGCTACGAGAACCTCACCGTCACCGTCGGACAGGGCGACCGCGAGAACGTTCGCCGCGCGCTCGTCGAGTCCGACGCGGTCGACCGCTACGAGATCTTCGGTGAGGGCGAGACCCTCGCCGTCTTCGCGTATCCGGGCGACGCCGCCGTCGAGGACGCGCTCGTCGGCGCGACGTTCGCGAGCCTCGAAATCCCCGACACGGACGCCGACCCCGAGGGGTACGTCGAGCAACTGCGTGACCGGAAGCGCGACCTCGAAGCCGAACTGGACGACGTGGCGGCGGAACTGGCCGAGGTCCGCGAGGAGGTCAGCGGCTTCCTGCTGGCCGCGGAGGAACGACTCGCTATCGACGTGCAGCAGCGCGAGGCCCCGCTCTCCTTCGCGACGACGGAGAACGCCTTCGTCGCCGAGGGGTGGCTCCCGACCGAGCGGTTCGTCGACCTCGCGGAAGGGTTACAGGACGCGGTCGGCGACCACGTCGAGATCGAGGAACTGGAACGGGCCGACTACGACGAACACGGCTTCGCGACCGGCCCGGCCGACGAGATCGCGGGCGACGCGGGCGGCGACCCGGTCGCGGCCGACGGCGGCCACGTCGAGGGCGACCAGCCGATGAGCGGCGGCGCGCCGCCGGTCGTGCAGGACAACTCCGGCGCGGTGAAGCCGTTCGAGGCGCTCGTCGAGATCATCAACAAGCCGAAGTACTCCGAACTGGATCCGACGGTGATTCTATTCCTGACCTTCCCCGTCTTCTTCGGCTTCATGATCGGTGACCTCGGCTACGGGCTGTTGTACATGGGGATCGGCTACGCCCTCATGTCGCAGTTCGACTCGGACGTGGTCCGGTCGCTGGGTGGGGTCGGTCTGCTCGCAGGCGTGTTCACCGCGATATTCGGTGTCCTCTACGGTGAGGTGTTCGGCCTCCACCAACTCGGTGAGGTCGTGTGGGGCGGCTCGCCGCCACTGCACAAGGGTCTCTCGCCCGAACACGCCGACTGGGCGACGGCATGGCTCGCCGTGAGCCTGCTGGCTGGCATCCTCCATCTGATGGTCGGGTGGGGCTTCGACTTCTACCAGAACCTCTCGCACGGCATCGCGGACGCGATGACCGAGAGCGGCTCGTGGCTCCTGATGATGTTCGGGCTGTGGGCGTGGATCTTCGCCGGTGCCTCCGGCTCCGCGCCGAGCATCCTCTACGGCACGGACTCCGTGTTCAACGGCCACCCGCTCCCGCTCGGCTTCGCCGGCTTCCCGGATATCGTCGGCACCGTCGGGCTCGCGGTGTTCGTCGTCGGGCTCGTTCTCCTGCTGTACGGTGAACCGCTGGAGGGGATCGAGTTCCTGAACGTGCTGGTGAACGTGCTGTCGTACACGCGGCTCGCCGCGGTGCTGCTCGCCAAGGCGGGGATGGCGTTCGTGGTCAATCTCCTGTTCTTCGGCGTCTACGTCACGGAGACGGGTCACGGCGAGGCGTGGCACTTCGCGATGGGCCACATGCCGGAGGTCGGCTCGACGGCCCACGGTCACGAGGTCGTCGAGATAATGTTCGGCGGTCTGCTCCACGGTGGGATCGCCGCCTTCCTCGGCGGCGTCGTCATCCTCGTGCTCGGCCACCTGCTGGTGCTCGCGCTCGGGGTCACCTCGGCGGGCCTCCAGGCGATCCGCCTCGAATACGTGGAGTTCTTCGGGAAGTTCTACGAGGGCGGCGGTCGTGACTACAACCCGCTCGGCTACGAGCGACGGTTCACGTCCGAGGAGTAGTCGCCGCCTCCTCTCTGTCGCAGCGACGCGAGTGGCAACACCTGCCACATCGCCGCGTTAGGTCCGTGTTGTGTCGTTTGGGAAGTTTTATGAGTCGTCTGCGACCACGTACGTCTGTTCGGAGACGACCACAGAGGACTATCAACAATGCTTGCAACCACACTCGCGCTGTTCAGCAGTATCGTGAGCTTCGCACCCATCCTGCAGAGTTCCGCACCCGGCATCACCGGCTCCGCCGGTGCCGCCATCGCCGTCGGTCTCGCGGCGCTCGGTGCTGGTATTGCCGAGCGTGGGATCGGTGCCGCGGCGGTCGGTGCCGTCGCCGAGGACGACGATATGTTCGGTCGTGGCCTGATTTTCACGGTCCTGCCCGAGACGCTCGTCATTCTCGCGCTGGTCACGATCTTCGTGGTCTAAACCCCGCTTTTTCCCACCAATGAGTCTTGATACGGTCGTAGAGGATATCCGGGACGATGCCCGCGCGCGTGCGGAAGAGCTACGCGAGGAGGGCGAGACTCGCGCCGAGGAGATCACCTCCGAGGCGGAGACCGAAGCCGAGGAGATCGTCGCGGAGGCCGAGCGGGAAGCAGAACAGGAGATCGACCAAGAGCGCGAACAGCGGCTCTCCTCCGCCAAGCTGGAGGCGAAACAGGACCGGCTGGAGGCGCGCCGCGAGGCGCTCCAAGACGTGCACGACAGCGTCGAGGCGGCCGTCGCCGACATCGACGGCGATGAGCGCGAGGAGCTGACGCGTGCGCTGCTCGACGCCGCCGCGACGGAGTTCGACGACGCGGACAGCGTGCAGGTGTACGGTCGGGCGGACGACGCCGACCTGCTGGAGAGCGTGCTCGCGGACTACGACGGCTACGAGTTGGCCGGCGAGACGGAGTGTCTCGGCGGCGTCGTCGTCGAGGCCGAGGGGTCGCGGGTCCGCGTGAACAACACCTTCGACTCCGTGCTCGAAGAAGTCTGGGAGGAGAACCTCCGAGAGATATCCGACCAACTGTTCGAGGGACGATGAGCGCGGCACGGGGCACAGCGAACTACGAATACGTCACGTCGCGGGTTCGGTCCCGCGGCGCGTCGCTGTTCGACGCGGACGACTACCGAAAGCTCGTCCGCATGGGACCCGGCGAGATCGCGCGGTTCATGGAGGAGACGGAGTACGAGGCGGAGATGAACGCGCTCGGCTCGCGGTTCGAGGGCGTCGACCTCATCGAGTACGCACTCAACCGCAACCTCGCGAAACACTTCGACGACCTCCTCAACTGGGCGGACGGGGCGCTGTACGATTACGTCGCTCGCTACCTCCGGAAGTTCGACGCGTGGAACGTGAAGACCGCCTTCCGGGGCATCTACTCGGACGCCGACCCGAGCGAGATCGAAGACGACCTCATCACGGCCGGCGAGCTCTCCGAGACGCTGCTGTCGCGGCTCGTCGACGCGGGTTCTATCGAGGAGGCCGTCGACCTGCTGGACGGGACGCTGTTCGCGGACGCGCTCGACGAGGCGTACGAACTGTACGAACAGGAGTCGCTGCTCGTGCCGCTGGAGAACGCGGTCGACCGCGCCTACTACGCCGACCTGATGGCGAATCTGCCGAGCGAGCCGAACCGCGCCGAGGAGCTGTATCTTCAGTTCCTCCGGGCGGAGATCGACTTCCGCAACCTCCGGAACGCGCTCCGCATCTCGCGGTCCGGTGCTGACATCGACCCGGTGGAGTTCTACATCGACGGTGGCCGGCTGTTCGACGCGGCGACGCTGCGGCAGTTGGCGTCGAACCCGGACGAATTAGTCGCTCGGGTCCGTGAGTCCGTGTACGGTGACGAACTCGACGCGACGCTCGACGAGCTGGCCGAGGCCGACGACCTCATCGCGTTCGAGCACGCGCTCGACGCGGCGCTGTTGTCGTACTCGGACACGCTGTCGAACCGGTATCCGCTGTCGGTGTGTCCGGTGCTCGCGTACGTGCTCGCCAAGGAGCGCGAGGTGGACAACGTCCGGGCCATCGCTCGCGGACGCGAGGCCGGCCTTGACCCGGAGGAGATCGAAACCGAACTGGTGATCGCATGAGCCAAGAGATCGGTGTCATCGGCAGCCCGGAGTTCACGACCGGCTTCCGACTCGCGGGTGTGCGCCGCTTCGCGAACGTCCCCGACGAGGAGAAGGCGGCGCAACTCGACGACGCCGTCGAGGAGATGCTCGACGACGAGGACGTCGGCATCGTCGTGATGCACGACGACGACCTCGATCACCTCTCCCGTACCGTCCGACAGAACGTCGAAACGAGCGTCGAACCCGTGCTCGTCACGCTCGGCGGGGGGGCCGCCGCAGGCGGGCTCCGCGAGCAGATCAAGCGAGCAATCGGGATCGACCTGATGGAGGAAGACTAACATGAGTCAAGCACAGGAAACCGACGTTACAGAGGATGGCGTCATCGAGAGCGTGAGCGGTCCGGTCGTGACCGCCACGGACCTCGCGGCCAAGATGAACGACGTCGTCTACGTGGGCGACGAGGGTCTGATGGGCGAGGTCATCGAGATCGAAGGGAACATCACCACGGTTCAGGTGTACGAAGAAACCTCGGACGTCTCGCCGGGCGAACCGGTCGAGAACACCGGCGAGCCGCTGACGGTCGACCTCGGACCGGGGATGCTGGACTCGATTTACGACGGCGTCCAGCGCCCGCTCGACGTGCTCGAACAGCAGATGGGCGCGTTCCTCGACCGCGGCGTCGACGCCCCGGGTATCGACCTCGACAAGGAGTGGGGCTTCGAGCCGACGGTCGAGGAGGGCGACGTGATCGCCTCCGGTGACGTGGTCGGCGTCGTCGAGGAGACGGTCCAGATCGACCACAAGGTGCTCGTCCCGCCGGGTTCGGAGGGCGGCACCGTCGCCGAGGCCCGCGAGGGTGAGTTCACCGTCGACGAAGCGGTCGTCGAACTGGAGAACGGCGAGGAGATCGCCATGCGACAGGAGTGGCCCGTGCGCGAGGCGCGGCCGGCGGCAGAAAAGCAGACGCCGACGACGCCGCTCGTCTCCGGCCAGCGCATCCTCGACGGGATGTTCCCGCTGGCGAAGGGCGGCACGGCAGCCATCCCCGGCCCGTTCGGCTCGGGGAAGACCGTCACCCAGCACCAGCTCGCAAAGTGGGCCGACGCGGACATCGTCGTCTACGTCGGCTGTGGGGAGCGTGGCAACGAGATGACCGAGGTCATCGAGGACTTCCCCGAACTGGAAGACCCGGTCACCGGGAACCCGCTGATGTCCCGGACGTGTCTCATTGCCAACACCTCGAACATGCCGGTCGCGGCGCGGGAATCCTGCGTGTACACGGGCATCACCATCGCGGAGTACTACCGCGACATGGGGTACGACGTGGCGCTGATGGCCGACTCCACCTCGCGGTGGGCGGAGGCGATGCGGGAGATCTCCTCGCGGCTGGAGGAGATGCCCGGCGAGGAGGGCTACCCCGCGTATCTCGCCGCCCGGCTCTCGGAGTTCTACGAGCGGGCTGGCAAGTTCGAGAACATCAACGGGACGGACGGGTCCATCTCCGTCATCGGCGCGGTCAGCCCCCCGGGCGGGGACTTCTCCGAGCCGGTGACCCAGAACACGCTGCGCATCGTGAAGACGTTCTGGGCGCTGGACGCGGATCTGGCCGAACGGCGGCACTTCCCAGCGATCAACTGGAACGACTCCTACTCGCTGTATCAGGACCAGCTCGACCCGTGGTTCCGCGAGGAGGTGTCCGAAGACTGGCCCGAACAACGCCAGTGGGCAGTCGACACGCTCGACGAGGAAGACGAGCTGCAGGAGATCGTCCAGCTCGTCGGCAAGGACGCGCTGCCGGAGGACCAGCAGCTCACGCTGGAGGTCGCCCGCTATCTGCGCGAGGCGTATCTCCAGCAGAACGCGCTCCACGAGGTCGACACCTACTGCGAGCCGGAGAAGACCTACCGGATGTTAGGGGCGATCAAGACGTTCAACGACGCGGCCTTCGAGGCGCTCGAAGCCGGCGTCCCGGTCGAGGAGATCATCGACATCGAGGCCGCACCCCGGCTGAACCGCATCGGCACGACCGCGGAGTACGACGAGTTCATCGACGAACTCGAATCCGACATTCAAGCGCAACTGGAGGAGAAGTACTGACCATGCAGAAGGAATACAAGACCATCACGGAGATCAGCGGCCCGCTGGTGTTCGCCGAGGTCGACGAGCCCGTCGGCTACGACGAGATCGTCGAGATCGAGACGCCAAGCAGCGAGACGCGCCGCGGTCAGGTGCTCGAATCCACCGCCGACTACGTCGCCATCCAGGTGTTCGAGGGGACGGACGGCATCGACCGCGAGTCGTCGGTGCGGTTCCTCGGCGAGACGCTCCAGATGCCGCTGACCGAGGAACTGCTCGGTCGCGTGCTCTCGGGGTCGGGCCAGCCCATCGACGGCGGCCCGGACATCGAACCCGAAGAGGAGCGGTCCATCGTCGGCGCGGCGATCAACCCGACGGCCCGCGAGTACCCGGAAGAGTTCATCCAGACGGGCGTCTCGGGCATCGACGGGATGAACACGCTCGTGCGCGGCCAGAAGCTCCCCATCTTCTCGGGGTCGGGGCTGCCGCACAACGACCTCGCGCTCCAGATCGCCCGGCAGGCGACCGTGCCGGAGGAAGCCGAGGGCGACGAGGAGGGCAGCGAGTTCGCCGTCATCTTCGGCGCGATGGGTATCACCCAAGAGGAGGCAAACGAGTTCATGGACGACTTCGAGCGCACCGGCGCGCTGGAACGCTCGGTCGTCTTCATGAACCTCGCGGACGACCCGGCCGTCGAGCGGACGATCACGCCGCGGCTGGCGCTCACCACCGCGGAGTATCTCGCCTTCGAGCAGGATTACCACGTGCTGGTCATCCTGACCGACATGACGAACTACTGCGAGGCGCTCCGTGAGATCGGTGCCGCCCGCGAGGAGGTGCCGGGTCGACGTGGCTACCCCGGTTACATGTACACGGATCTGGCCACCCTCTACGAGCGGGCCGGCCGCATCGAGGGACGTGACGGCTCCGTCACGCAGATCCCCATCCTGACGATGCCGGGTGACGACGACACCCACCCGATCCCGGACCTGACCGGCTACATCACGGAAGGCCAGATTTACGTCGACCGTGACCTGCAGAGTCAGGGGCTGAAGCCGCCGGTACAGGTGCTCCCGAGCCTCTCGCGGCTGATGGACGACGGTATCGGCGAGGGACTCACCCGCGCGGACCACGGCGACGTGTCCGACCAGCTGTACGCCGCCTACGCCGAGGGTGAGGACCTGCGTGATCTGGTGAACATCGTCGGTCGCGAGGCGCTCAGCGAGCGCGACAACCGCTATCTCGACTTCGCCGACCGGTTCGAGGAGGAGTTCATCGATCAGGGCTTCGACCGTAACCGCGATATCGAGGAGACGCTCGAAATCGGCTGGAACCTGCTGTCGATGTTCCCCAAGTCCGAACTGAACCGAATCGACGAGGAACTCATTGAGGAGTACTACGACGAGGAGGCGGCCGCGGAAGTCACCGCCGACTGATCCTCGCTTCTTTATTTTTCCCGCGCGTACGCTACCTAATGGCCGACGTGCCGCCGCTGCTCGAGGTGCTTGACGATGCGCGCAACGTCCTCGTGTCGGCGGACTCGCTCACCGCGACGAAGGACGCAGCCTGTGGCTCGTTGCTTGCTCGCGCCCCGCCCGACGAGACCACGCTTCTCGCCATCACGTACGACCGACCGGGTGGTGAGTGGCTCGAACACCAGCGGCACGACCAGCGGCGAGCAACCATCGGCCGTCACCACCGCGCAACCCGACGACCTGACCGGTATCCAGATCGGACTCGCGGAGGCGATGCCGGTCGACGGTACCGCCGTGTTCTGTCTCGACTCGCTGACGACGATGCTCCAGTACACCGACCCGACCACGGTGTTTCAGTTCGTCAACGAACTGCTCGGACGGCTCTGGAACGCCGGCGTCAACGCCCACGTGCATCTCGACGTGAACGCACACGACCAGTCGACGGTGCGCTCGATCTCCTCGCTGTTCGACGCCGTGGTGGTCCCCGCCGCCGACGAGGTGGCGGTGCCGACGACCGCCGCCACCGTCGGTGACACGGAGGTCGCCGTCGCGCGGCGGCCCCCTACTGAGGTCGAAGGAAACGACTAACTCCCTCGGGTCGCTACGCTCACGCAAATGGCCAAGGACGTCAAGCCCACTCGGAAGAACCTGATGGCGATAGAGGATCGCATCGAGCTCTCCGAGCGGGGCCACGACACGCTGGAGAAGAAGCGTGACGGGCTCATCATGGAGTTCATGGACATCCTCGATCAGGCACAGGAGGTCCGCGAGAACGTCGACGACCAGTACCAGCGGGCCCAGCGCGCCATCAACATGGCTCGCGCGATGGAGGGCGACGTGGCCGTGCGCGGTGCCGCCAGCGCGCTCAAGGAGCATCCAGAGATCACCTCCGAGTCGAAGAACATCATGGGCGTGGTCGTCCCGCAGATCGAGTCCTCGAAGGTGCAGAAGGACCTCGACGAGCGCGGCTACGGCGTCCTCGGCACGAGCGCCCGCATCGACGAGGCCGCCGAGTCGTACGAGGATCTCCTCGAAACCATCATCCTCGCCGCCGAGGTGGAGACGGCGATGAAGAAGATGCTCGAAGAAATCGAGAAGACGAAACGCCGGGTGAACGCCCTCGAATTCAAGCTCCTCCCCGATCTTTACAGCTCACAGGAGTACATCGAGCAGAAACTCGAAGAGCAGGAACGCGAGGAGATCTTCCGCATGAAGAAGATCAAGGCGAAGAAGGAAGAGGAAGAAGACGCCGACCACCTCACCACCGACGAGGAAGAGGAGACGGAAGAGCCGCTGACTGCCGACGACTGAGCCAGAATTCTTGTATCTTTTTACGGAAATCTCCGATTTCCGGCTGACGGCGCGCGGTTTGCGCCGCGGCAGGAGCAGGCGCGCATATTTTCCCCAAGTTTTTGCCCGACTGAGGAGCGCGGAGTGCTCCGAAGGAGGTGCAAAAAGTGGGTTTACATCGCGCCGCCCATGCCACCCATACCGCCCATGCCACCCATGCCGCCGCCCATACCGCCGGGGCCGCCGGGACCGCCGGGTGCGTCGTCGCCGTCGTCGTCGCAGGTCTTCCCGCCGACGAGGTCACCGGCCGCGATAACATCGTCAATGCGGAGAATCATGACCGCCGCTTCGGTCGCGCTCTCGACGGCCTGCGTCTTGACGCGGAGCGGCTCGACGACGCCGTCCGTCTCCATGTCGACGACGCCGCCGGAGTAGGCGTCGAGACCGGCGGTGGACTCGTCGTCGGCGTGCTGCGAGCGGAGGTCGACCAGCGAGTCGATGGGGTCGAGACCGGCGTTCTCCGCGAGCGTGCGCGGGATGACGTCGATGGCGTCGGCGAAGGCCTCGACGGCGAGCTGCTCGCGGCCGCCGACGGAGTCGGCGTACTCGCGGAGACCGAGCGCGAGCTCCGTCTCGGGGGCACCGCCGCCGGGTAGGACCTGTCCCTCTTCGAGCGTCGTGCGGACGACGCCGAGCGAGTCGTCGATGGCGCGCTCGACTTCGTCGACGACGTGTTCCGTGCCGCCGCGGAGGACGAGCGTGACGGACTTCGCCTCGTCGACCTCCTCGACGAAGATCTTGGTGTCGCCGCCGATCTCTTTCTCGGCGACGGAGCCGGCGAAGCCGAGGTCGTCGGCGGTGATGTCGTCGAGGTTGGAGACGATGCGGGCGCCCGTGGACCGCGAGAGCGCCTTCACGTCGGACTTCTTCGCGCGGCGGACGGCGAGGATGCCCTCCTGCGCGAGGTAGTGCTGTGCCATGTCGTCGATGCCCTTCTGACAGAAGACGACGTCGGCGCCGACCGCTTCAAGCTGGTCGACCATCTCGCGGAGCTGCTGTTCCTCCTGATCGAGGAACTGCTGGAGCTGGTCCGGGTCGGTGACGTTGACCTCGGTGTCGATCTCCGTCTCCTTCACCTCGATGGGGGTGTCGAGTAGCGCGATGTCGGCGTCCTCGGCGAAGTAGGGCATGTTCTCGTGGACGCGCTCCTTGCCCACGATGACGCCCTCGACGAGCTCGGAGTCGGCGACGGAGCCGCCGACGACCGTCTGGACGTTGATGTTGTCCGTGTCGACGCCCTCGTCGTCGGCGACGGCGCGGACGGCGTCGACGACGAGCTGTGCGAGCGTGTCCTTCGAGTTCTCGGCACCCTTGCCGGTCATGGCGGTGCCGGCGATCTGCTGGAGGGTCTCGGTGTCGTCGGCGTCAACCTCGATGGCGATATCGTCGAGGATCTCCTTGGCCTTCCCGGCGGCCTGCCGGTACCCCTGCGCGAGGATAGTGGCGTGGATGTCCTGTTCGAGGAGGTCCTCGGCCTTGGCGAGGAGTTCGCCGGCGATGACGACGCTGGTGGTCGTGCCGTCGCCGACCTCGTCCTCCTGCGTCTCCGCGACCTCGACGACCATGTTGGCCGCGGGGTGCTCGATGTCCATCTCCTGCAGGATAGTGACGCCGTCGTTCGTGACGACGACGTTGCCCGAGTCGTCCACGAGCATCTTGTCCATCCCTTTCGGGCCGAGCGTCGTCCGGACGGACTCGGCGACGGCCTTGCCGGCCGTGATGTTCATCGACTGCGCGTCCTGTCCGGATGTCCGCTGGCTATCCTCTGAAAGTACAATAAGCGGCTGATTACCCATTTGCTGAGCCATAGTCAAATTAAGATTGTCGGTGCTTCTACATAAATGTTATGCACTGCGGAGAGGGAGAATCACGCGAAGGAGCGCTACTCGGTGTCGTGGCACGAGCTGTCACGGGGCAGGGGTTGAAAAGGGCAGACGGGGCTACGGCTCCGGTTCCTCGAACTCGACGTCGGAGTCCGGATTCGTTTCGATTTCGAAGTCGGCCTCCTGTGTACTGCCCTCGCCGCCGGGGTAGCGGTGGTAGCCCATCCCCTGCTGTTGCATCTCGTTGTGTTTCCGTTCGAGGAACGAGTACACCGCGCCGTGGGGCGCACCGTCGAGGATCATCTCGACGGCCGAGCGGACGACCTCGACCTCCTCGGGGTCGCCGATGATGCCGACCGTCTTCCCGTAGACGACGACCGACGCGCCCGACAGTTCCTCCATCAGCTCGCGGGTGCGACCGTCCTCGCCGATGAGCCGTCCCTTCTGTCGCTGGAGGTCGTTTTGGTTTCGTGTCGCGGCGTCCAGATCCACGAGTTCGAACATCCGCATCTCGTTGTCGAGCAGCGTGAGCGCGTCGTCGGGATGGAAGCCACGGCCGATGGCACGCACGATATCCGGTCCCTTCAGCCCCGTGACCGGGTCGCCAACCGTCTCGATCTCGACGGCTCCGGTCTCGGAGTCCACGTTGAGTCGAACCTCGGCCCGGTCTTCGATCTCGCGTAACGTCTCGCCGCCTGCGCCGATGAGCGCCCCCAGGCGGTCCTGCGGAATCGTCACGTGCTGCATACGCTTGCTACCTGCCGCAGAAATTTAAGCGTTGGTTAGCGTGGCGAACCGCGGCGCACGCGAGGCAACCGGGGATCAGTCGTCGGACTCGTCGTCGTCCTCTTCGGACGCTTCCTCGTCGTCAGCGTCGGCCTCCTCTTCGTCGCCGTCGTCTTCGTCACTGTCCTCGGTGTCGTCTTCGGCCTCGTCAGCCTCGCCCTCGTCGTCTTCAGCTTCGTCCTCATCGTCGTCGGCCTCGTCTTCTGCTTCGTCCTCAGCGTCCTCTGCCTGCTCGTACTCGTACTCCTCTTCGAGGAGTTGGAGATCACCGTCCTGCAACGCGTACGAGAGCTCCGCCTCGAAGCCGTCGCCCTCGACTTCCACGCCGAGCTCCTCACCGGCTTCGAGGTCGACGCTCTCGGCGGTGACCGTGCCGTTCGCGTCGGTGGTGTACTCCTCGTCCGCCACCTCGACGGACGCGTTCTCGACGGGCGCGCCGTCCTGCGTGACGGCGACGGTGACGGCTCCGTCGGTGTACGTCGTCTCTGCGGTCACGTCACCGGACGCGGCCGTGCCCGCGTCCGAGAGTCCTGTGCCTGTCACGGCGGCTGCGCCGCCAGCGACGGTCAGCATCGCGGCCAGCGCGACCACGATTGATTTGACGTTCATCGCGATTGCCCCTCGGAGCCAGAGAGGTATGAATGAGCGGAGCCGTTTAGACGTTTCAGACGGGCTACCGGGCCGCGAACGGTCTAAACGGAATCAACGGAACACTCCAGCACGTCCTCCGGGTGTGGGTCGCCGCCGACCTCGGTATGTACGGTTTCGACCCGCTCGAAGCCGTGGGCCTCGAAGAACCCACGCGCCTCGTGGTTTCCCGAGAGCACGCCCGCGCGGAGCCGGTCGGCGTCTGCGTCCCGCGCGGACGCCACGACGCTCTCGAACAGCGCCGTGCCGACGCCCTCCCGCTGATGATCGGGGTGGACGAACAGCGTGTGTATCTCCACTTCGTCGGCGAACGTCTGTCTGGCCGAGGCGAAGCCGACGACCCTCTCCTCGCGTTCCGCGATGACGAACAGCACGTCCTCACGCTCCGCGAGCACGCGCTCTAAAAAATCGGGATCGTACAGGCTGTCGAGTGCCGTCCGAATCCGGTCGGCGTCGAGCACG
>PXSB01000010.1 GCA_003023185.1 Halobacteriales archaeon QS_9_67_17
GAGAACGTGGTTGCGTCGACGGGCATCGGACAGGAGCTGGATCTGCAGTCGGTGGCGATGGACCTGGAAGGGGCCGACTACGACCCCGAGCAGTTCCCGGGGCTCGTCTACCGGACACAGGAGCCGAAGTCGGCCGCGCTCATCTTCCGCTCCGGGAAGATCGTCTGCACGGGCGCTAAGTCGACCGACGACGTTCACCAGTCGCTGCGCATCGTCTTCGGCAAGCTCCGCGATCTCAACATCAAGGTGGAAGACGAGCCGGAGATCGTCGTCCAGAACATCGTCACCTCCGCGGATCTGGGCGTCAACCTCAACCTCAACGCCATCGCCATCGGGCTCGGCTTGGAGAACATCGAGTACGAACCCGAGCAGTTCCCGGGGCTGGTCTACCGGCTCGATGACCCCGATGTCGTCGCCCTCCTGTTCGGCTCGGGGAAGCTCGTCATCACGGGCGGCAAACAGCCCGAGGACGCCGAGCACGCCGTCGACAAGATCGTCTCGCGGCTCGAAGAGCTGGGTCTGCTGGGCAACTAAACCGCCACGTACAAGCGCGGTCCGTAACTATCGAGGGACATGTTTCCGCTGCAGAGCGCGACCGGCGGAGGGCTGCTCGCGCTCGTCGTCACCTTCCTCTTGACGGCGCTGTTTTACGCCGTGACGCTCCATCTCGCGGCGACGTTCTTCGTCGGCGACGTTCCCTCACAGCGCGCCGCGTACGCCGCCCCGATTCCGGCCGCCGTCTCGATCCTCCTCCAGCAGTACGGTCGCGGCGGCGCGCCCATCGGCTTCGACACCTCGCTGCTCGTCGGCGTCGCCGTCCTCGTCACGCTCGTCGCGGACCTGCTCGCGGTGAGCTTCGCCTACCGGCTGAAACTCCGGTCGGCCGCGCCGCTCGTTCTCCTACACTTCGCCTTCGCCGCCGTGCTCGGTATCGCGCTCGGTAACGTCTTGGGACTGCTGTAGGGGTAGTGTTCAGGTAGAGGTGAGTTCTGAGAATAGTCGGCCGACGAGGTGTAGAAAGCCCCCGGGCACTACGGTCGCGCGGCTCGTTGCGCTCCTCGCTCACTGCGTTCGCTGTGGTGCTTACGTCGCCGTGCTTCCCGTAGCGCCCGGCCCCTTTCAGTCCCGCCCAGCACGGGTGTTCGGCCAAGCGACGACCCGCATATCTGAACACCGCCGGTGTAAGCACGTCGTCCCGGTCCTCAACTCCGCGCCCACCTCTCTCACTCCACCAGCCGCTCGATTTCGGTGACGAGGATGTCCGACGCCCCGGCGGTCTTCAGCCGGGTGATCGTCTCGAACACCTCGCGCTCGTCGACGACGACGTGGACGGCGACCAGTTCCTCGTCGGTCGTCCCGCGCTCGTCGTCGATGTCCATCACCGTCGGCCCGCCCATCCCCGGAATCACGTCCTCTACGTCGGCGAGGCTCTCCGCCGGGACGTTCATCATGAGATACCGCTTCCCGTCGGCGGCCAGCACGGAGCGCATGGCGGTGGCGACCTGCTCCACCTTCGGGTCCGCCGCGACGCCCGGATTGGCGAACATGTGGACGGAGGAGGCGAGCACCTCGTCGACGACGGCCAGCCGGTTCATCCGGAGCGTGGTCCCGGTCGAAGTGATGTCAACGATAGCGTCGGCGATCTCGACGTGTGGCGTCAGCTCCGTCGCGCCCGACACCTCGACGATCTCGGGCGAGACCGGCTTGTCGGCGAAGTAATTGGCGGTGACGTTCGGGAACTCGGTGGCGACGGTGCCGTCCGCGAGCGCGTCGACGCGCTCGATGCCGTCCTCCTCGGGAGCCGCGAGGACGAGCCGACACCGGCCGAACTCCAGATCCAGCAGGTCCGCGAGGTCGACCCCCGACTCGTGAACCTGATCGAGACCGGTGATGCCGAGCGCGGCCGCGCCGTCGGCGACGTACTCCGGGATGTCGGCCGCCGGCGCGTTCTAACACCTCGACCGCGGGGTCGTGGAGACGGCCCTTGTTGGGCACGGCGATGCGCATAGCCTGTCATTCGTTTTCACGCCTCTTTCACTTATCGAAGCGCGTCGCCGTACTGGTCGTACGCGCCGGCGACACTTGCTACGACCGTCGCCGCCCCGAACAACACGGCGAACCACTTCATAACGGCCAGCCACGGCAGTGCCAGCCCGACGCGGCCGATGAGCGACGATCCCGGCGCTCCACTCAATAGTGCCAGTTCGGCCATTTCACCTGCGTAGTACAGCGCGAGGGCGACCAACCCGAACCCGAACGAGCAACCCCCGATGACTGCCCCACCGTGGGCGATCCGGCCGACCCGGTCTTCCACGTCGTCCCGGTAGCGTTGGTGGATGAACAGCCCGCCCCCGACGACGAGGAGACCCAAGCAGAGGGTGAACAGGAAGGGGACGACAAAGAGCGGGTCCGAGAGCGACTGCATACGCCGGCGTGAATCCGTCGCCACGAAAACCCACCGGCGATCCGTGGAGTTTTGCTCGCGCCTGCCGACCTGCAGGTATGACGCTCCGTATCGAGGGTGGCCGCGTGCTCCGTCCGGACCTGTCGGTCGAGCGCGCCGACGTGCGGGTGGACGACGACGGCCGGATCGACGCGGTCGGCGACCTCGACCCGCGGGAGAACGAACAGACGCTCGACGCGACGGACGCGCTCGTCACCCCCGGGCTGGTCAACGCCCACGGCCACGCCGCGATGACACTCCTGCGCGGCTACGCCGACGACAAGCCGCTGGACGCGTGGCTCCGAGAGGATATCTGGCCCGTCGAGGCCGAACTCGAACCAGAGGACATCGCCGCTGGCGCGCGCCTCGCCTGCGCGGAGATGATCCGCTCGGGGACGACCGGCTTCGCCGACATGTACTTCGAGGTCGACGCGCTCGCGGAGGCAGTTTCGACTGCCGGTCTTCGGGCCCGCGTCGGCTACGGCATCGTGACGGTCGGGAAAGACGAGGCGGCCGCCCGCGAGGAGTTCGAGACCGGACTGGCCGTCGCCGAGCGATTGGACGGGGCCGCCGACGGTCGGGTCCGGACGGCCGTGATGCCACACGCACCCCATACCGTCGGCACGGAGTATCTCGCCGAGTTCGCGCCACGGATTCGCGACGCCGACGTACCGGTCCACTTCCACTTCAACGAGACGCCGGCGTACATCGAGGAGGTGCAGGCGGAGACCGGCGACCGGCCGGGGGCGTACGCCGACGACTTCGGCCTACTCAACGACGCGTGGGTCGCACACGCGGTCCACCTCTCCGACGCGGAGATCGACCTGCTGGCCGAGCGTGACGTCGCCGTCGCCCACTGTCCGGCCGCGAACATGAAACTCGCGTCCGGCATCGCGCCGGTCGAGCGACTCCGAGCGGCCGGCGTCACGGTCGGTCTCGGCACGGACGGTGCCGCCTCGAACAACAGCCTCGACATGTTCGAGGAGATGCGCGACGCCGCGATGGCCGGGAAGGGCCGACGGGAGCGACGTGCGCCACACCGTCTGTGACGGGCAGGTGTTGATGCGCGACCGCGAACTGCTGACGCTCGACGAGCGAGCGGTGCGACGCGAGGCCGAGGAGCGGGCGCAGGCGCTCGTGGAGCGCGCCGGCTGAGCCGACTCCGCGTTGAACGGTGAGAGGGAGTGGTAAACGATTTAATAGGTTTTGTGGCCGTCATACGGGTTCGGCAGCCGAATTGAATTGGGTGAACCACGTTCCCGGTTTATGTGTGTCTCGGGGTTGAACTGTGCATGAGCAAATCCACGAGACTGTTCGCGCTGTTCGGCGCGACACTACTGCTGTTGAGCGTCGTTGCCCCGACGGTGTCGGCAGACTCCGCAGCGGCGAACGAAGCGCTCTCGGTCGGCGTGACCCAGAACGGCGAGGATGTGACCGTCTCGGTGACCGAGAACGACACCAGCGTCGCGAACGCAACCGTCGCGGTGAACGTCACCGAGGGGAACGCGACCTACGAGGGGCCATACGCGACCGACGATGACGGCGAGGTCGAGCTGGACGCCCCCGAGGAGAACGCCACTGTCGAGGTGACCGCGACCGTCGGCAACGAGACGGCCACGACGACGGCCCAACTCACGAACGCCTCGCTCGCGACCGAAAACGAGACCGACCCGAACGAAACGGACGCGTTCGGCCAGCAGGTGGCCAGTTTCGTCGCCACGCTCCAGTCGGAGAACACGACCGACACCGGCATCGGATCGGCCGTCTCCGAGTTCGTGACGGCAAATAACCCCGGCGCGGACAACCGCCCGGACCACGCCGGCCCGCCGACAAACGAGACTGACAACGATCAGGGACCGCCGGAAAACGAGACGGATACCGGACAGGGACCGCCGGACGACAAGGGTAACGACGGCGGCGGCCCCCCGGACGACAAGGGCAACAACGGTAACGGACCGCCGGACGATGATGACGACGGCGCGGAGACCGAAGAAGACGGCTAAGCCCGAGACTCGCGACGCAGTGCTTTTCCGCTTTCTCGCCGGCGAGCGGCGGTGCTGGCTTCGGTAGCGTTTAGGCCGGCGCGCCCGACGTTCGTGTATGAGCAAAGCGACTAACGCCGAGACCGACACCATCAGCGCCCGTCTCGATGACTCCGAGACGGCCGCGACCGAGGGCCACCGGAAGATCGAGTGGGCGCGTCAACACATGCCGATACTCGCGGAACTGCGCGACGAGTTCGAGCGCGAGCGGCCGCTGGCCGGCGAGACGGTCGGCATGGCGATGCACGTCGAGGCGAAGACGGCGGCGCTGACGGAGCTGCTCGCGACCGGCGGCGCAGAGGTGGCGATCACCGGCTGTAATCCGCTCTCCACCCACGACGATGTCAGCGCAGCACTCGATGCTCACGACCACATCACCTCCTACGCACAGCGGGGCGTCGACGACAACGCCTACTACGCCGCCATCGAGGCCGTCCTCGACCACGAGCCGACGATCACCGTCGACGACGGGATGGATATGATCGCGGCGATCCATCAGGACCGACCGGAGCTGATCGACTCCATCGTCGGTGGCTGTGAGGAGACGACGACCGGTGTCCACCGGCTGCGCGCGATGGACGCCGACGGCGAACTCGACTACCCCGTGTTCGCGGTGAACGACACGCCGATGAAGCGGCTGTTCGACAACGTCCACGGTACCGGCGAGTCGGCGCTGGCGAACATCGCCATGACGACGAACCTCTCCTTCGCTGGCAAGACAGTGGTCGTCGCGGGCTACGGCGACTGCGGCCGCGGCGTCGCCAAGAAGGCCAGCGGACAGAACGCCCACGTCATCGTCACGGAGGTCGATCCCCGGCGCGCGCTGGAGGCGCACATGGAGGGGTACGAGGTGACGAGCATGGACGAGGCCGCCCCGAAGGGCGACGTGTTCGTCACCACGACCGGCAACCGCGACGTGATCACCGAAGAGCACTTCACGCGGATGCAGGACGGCGTCCTGCTCGCGAACGCCGGCCACTTCGACGTGGAGGTGAACCTCGACCAGCTCTCGGATCTCGCCGTCGAGACGCGAGAAGCCCGCGACGGCGTCCGCGCCTACGAACTCCCCGACGGCCGCCGGCTCAACGTGCTCGCCGAGGGGCGACTCGTCAACCTCGCCAGCCCGGTCGCGCTGGGTCACCCCGCCGAGGTGATGGACCAGAGCTTCGCCGTGCAGGCCGTCTGCGTCCGCGAACTCGTTGAGAACGGCGACGCCTACGAGCCGGGCGTCCACGAGGTGCCCGACCGCCTCGACCGCGAGGTCGCCGAGACGAAACTCGACGCGGAGGGGATCGCCATCGACGACCTGTCCGACGAGCAGCGCGAGTACATGGGCTCGTGGGACCACGGGACGTAACGAATCGCTTTCGTCGTGAGGGCGGTGTTCAGCTACGCGGGGCGTTGCTCGGCCGGAAAACCGCATTGGGCGGGACTGAAAGGGGCCGCGCGCTCGCCGAAGCACGCCGACGTAAGGACCGCAACGCGAGCGAAGCGAGCGTGAGAACCGCAGCGAGGCGCGCGAGTCGAGCGCGCGGGGGCTTTCTACACCTCGTTGTCCTTCCAGTCCCCGAATTCACGCTTATTTGAACCCACCCGCCACGACGACGCGCCGTTTAAGCCCCCCGCCGCCCGAATCGAGGTAAAATGGTCAACGCGAACTCGAAGGGTGACCGTCGCGAGCGCGAACTCGTCAATCTGCTCGACGAGCGCGGCTTCGCGGTGATGCGCGCACCCGCCTCCGGCTCCGCGACCGACCGCGAACTGCCGGACGTGCTCGCTGGCGACGGTGACCGCTTCTACGCCATCGAGGCGAAGTCCTCCGCCGGCGACCCGATCTATCTCAGCGGCGAGGAGGTGGAGGCGTTGGTGTACTTCTCGCGGAACTTCGGTGCGAAGCCGCGGATCGCCGCCCGCTTCGACCAGATGGACTGGTACTTCTTCCACCCGGCCGACCTGTACACGACGGACGGGGGCAACTACCGCGTCAAGCAGGAGACCGCGCTGTCCGACGGCACGGACCTCGCGGAGTTGGCCGGCGAGTCGGAGAAGGTGACGCTCGACGAGATAGCCGTCGGCGGGCCGGACGAGGAGACGCTCGACGTAAAAGTACGGCTCACCGGCAGTCTTCGACCCTGAGGATGCCCTCGTGGCGCAGGGGGAGGGAGTCCCGGAGGTTCCGCCAGCGATGATCCTCGGCTATCAGCCCGAACTCCACGAGGCGGTTCGCGAGCGCGCGACCGGCCCACAGACGCTCGTTCGCTCACAGGAGTGGTACGAGCTTGACGATGAGGTCGGCTACGTCCCGGTGAGCGAGTTTGGAATCGGCGCGCCCGTAACAGCAATCATCGCCGAGAACTGTATCGCCGCCGGTGCTAAAACCGTGGTGTTGGTCGGTGGAAGCGCCTGCCTGCAGCCGGATGTTCCGCCCGACGCTGCAGTGCTTCCGACCGAAACGATTCGAGACGAAGGAGTGTCACATCATTACGTACCGAGTCCCCAGCCGCTATCCCCGACCGCTTCACTCGTGGAACAGTTGGATAGCTCGCTCGTGGACGCGGGCTTCGATACCGTCCGAGGAGAGACGTGGACCACGAGTGCGATGTACCGTGAGACCGAGACCGAAGTCGAGCAGTACCGCGATGAGGGAGTCGTGACCCTGTGTATGGAGACCGCAGCGCTGTGGGCGGTCTGTGAGTATCGTGGTGTCGATACTGCGACCGTCCACGAGGTCGGCGATTATCTCGCACCCGACGAGTGGACGCCGACCTCCGGCGGGGAGCGTGGCCTCTCAGAGATGTTATCGCCTGTCGTCGATGGACTCACGGACTACACGGCGGATAAGGGTACGTAACGTCTCCCGGTGGACTTTCGCCCCGCGCCGCAACGAACCGCTCGACTCACTCCACTAGCTGCGCGTTCGCCTTTTCGAGCCGTGAGTGCGGGAACGCGTATCGGTCGAGCGCGTCGAGGTCGACGGTTCGCGGCTCCGAGAACGGATACACGACCTCGACGACCGGGTTGTCTGCGGGGTAGCCGTCGTTCGACTCGTAGGCCGCGACGGTACGCTCCTCGACGGTCCACTCATCGGCGGGGGTGTCGGTGGCGCGCGCGACGACCACCACGTCGCCCGTCTCGCGGTCGCGGACGGCGTCGCCTCGCTCGAAGCGGCAGTCATTACACAGGCTCGGGCCGTCCTCCGGAAGGAACCGCTCGTGGCCGCAGGCGGCACAGTCGCCGGGGAGGCGGCCGGGCGGCGCGAGGTCGCCGCGAGTGACCTCGACGGCGACGCGACGGAGGTGCTTACAGCGCGCGTCGCGGTAGCCGTTGTCCGGGCAAGTGCAACGGCCGGCGGGGAGGTCGACGTGGTACTCGCTGCCCGAGGCAGACGCGACGGCGTAACAGCCGCCACCGATGGGTTCGACGGCCATCGGCTCCGTCCACGCGCGGGCCGACCGGGGGTCGAGCCGCGAGGTGTCCGGAGCGAGACGGCGTTTCGATGCTGACGCGGGTGTGTGTTCGAGGTGCGTCATGGCGAGCGACGGGCGATGCCCGTCTCAGCTATAACTGGGGTTTCGAGCCGCGTAAAGCCCTCGGCCGTTCATTACGGTACTATCCTGATTTGTCGCCGTCGGACTCTAGCGGCATCCGATCAGGATCTACGCTCTCGTATGATTTGTCTGAGCCAAGGATGCGATGCCCACGGGTTTCGGCAGTCGCTGCATGAAAGGCATCGAATGCTGTCATCCCTTCTTCGAAGTAGTTCACGCCTTTGAGCACGATCTGATGTTCTTCCTCGCTCTCTACGGGGACGAGGTCGAGCATATTCGAGAACAGCTTGATGTAATCGAATTCGTGCCGTTCCCGGATGAGGAGAATCTCCAGATACGCGTACGGTGACGTTACGACTTCGCGTTCTTCGAGGGCGTTCTCCGCCCGTCCTTTGAGCCAGTCGGAGTCTTTAACGAGAGCGAGGAGAAAGTCGGTCTCGACGTACGCTGTCATTCGTCTCCGTCCTCTGTGACACGCGCCCCTCGCTTGAATCCCGCTCTCGCGTCTTCTTTCGCCTGCTCTTGTGCTTCCTCGCGGAGTTCTTCAGCCGACATCCCCTCGAACGCGTCGCCAGCGGCTTCGCGAACGGCTTGGAGTGGATCCTCGTCGATGGGGATGAGTTCGAGCCGATCTTCGTACTCGACGACGTGGAACTTCTCTCCGTATTTCTGTCTCAGCTCCGAGGACAGGTACAGGCGACCGTGCGAATCTGTTTCGACTAACATAGAGATGATTAATGTGGCATGGATAAAATTCCTTTCCAAATATTGGCCACCTGTTCCACAAATTGGCTAACCAGATAACCCACGCTGGTTCGAGCAGGAGACTGATGTCTCAAGAATTACTGAGCAAAAGTTCGGGGCTACCGGTCACTCGGACTCATTCCACAAATAGATTCTAACGAGGAAATTCACCTTACGGCGTTTCGGGCCGTCTCATCCGGGCCACGCGCCGATACGTCGGCTCGCACTGCTTCGAAGGGCTTTTTGGATGACCGGTCGACCGCGACGTATGGATATCGAGCGGGAGATGCTCGTCGAGATCGCCGTCTCCGTCGGTGCCGTCGCTACGTTCATCGTCGCCCTGCTCATCGTCGGTAGCTCCAACGGCGGGTCCGGGCTGTCGTCGACGGGTGCCGTCGAACTGATCGGCGTCGTCTTCGGCTTCATCCTGCTGATGAGCGGCGTCGGCATCTTCCTCGACCGCCGCTGAGTTTCTCGCGGTCGAGTCTAGTATGTCGGACCCGACGGTAGTGTTCAGCCAAGGGCAATTCAGTTGGCTGAACCAGCAACAGGGTGGAGAAAGCCCCCGAGCGCTCGACCGGCCCCTTTCAGTCCCACCCGACATGGTTACTCAGCCGAGCGACGCCCAGCTTATCTGAACACCGTCGACCCGGCGGAGCCGAGGGTTTTCCACACAGCCGCACACACGCGGGAGTATGAAACGGAGCGGCGGTTCCGACGAGGCGAAGCGACGGGCCGGCGAGGCGGCCGCCGACCGCGTGACCGACGGACAGGTCGTCGGCCTCGGCACGGGGGGCACGGCCGCCCACGCCATCCGAGCGCTGGGTCGGGCCGTCGACGCCGGCCTCGACGTGCGCGGAATTCCCACCTCCGTCGCGTCGCGAGAACTGGCCCGCGAGGCCGGTGTGCCGCTGACGACGCTTGCCGACGCTCGCCCGGACATCGCCATCGATGGAGCCGACGAAATCGCCACGTCGGATGCGGGCTTCGACCTCGTGAAGGGCGGCGGCGCGGCCCACGCCCGCGAGAAGTACGTCGACAGCGCGGCCGACGAACTGCTGGTCGTCGCGGACCCGACGAAGCTCGCCGAGACGCTCGCCGGGCAGGTGCCGGTCGAGGTGTTACCCGACGCCCGTCCGGTGGTCGCGGACGCCGTCCGCGGGCGGGGCGGCGAGCCGACGCTGCGCGCCGCCGAGCGAAAGGACGGGCCGGTCGTCACCGATAACGGCAACCTCGTGCTCGACTGTGCGTTCGAGGGCATCGACGACCCGGCGGGTCTCGCGGCCGACCTGTCGGCGATTCCGGGCGTCGTCGAACACGGGCTGTTCGTCGGGGTGGGAAAGCGTCAAAGAAGGAAAATTCGTGGCTCGACGCCGGAGTTACAGGTCGCGCGGCTGGACCGTCTTCCGGTCGTTCGCGTCGGCGCGGCGCGCGGCGTCGGCGAGGATCTCGTCGACCTCGTCGTCCAGCGCGTCGTAGAAGTCCGAGGCGACGTTCATGTCATCGAGCGCTTCCTTCACAGCGGCCTTGACGATTAGGTCTGCCATACGGACCGGCGTAGTCAGAGATGGCTTATATACTTTCCCAATTCGCCGGCGGTAGGGCGGCTCACACCCTTGTTTTCGACACAGATACCGGGAATGATTGCCGCGATGTTTTCCGAGGCGTCTCGTCGCGTCCCGACAGAGCCTATTGGCGCGCGGCCGATTCGGGCGTATGCGCGAACTTCTACGACGAGTCGCGGACGGAGAGCTCTCCCCGGCGGCCGCGGAGGCGGAACTCCGCGGCTACGCGACCGGCGAGGCAGGCCGGTTCGACGCCGCCCGCGAGAATCGCACGGGCATCCCGGAGGGGATCATCGCGGACGGCAAGACGGCCGCCGAGGTCGCGGCGCTGGCGCTTGACGCGATAGAAACCACCGGGCGAGCGCTCGTCACCCGAGCAGACGGCGAGGTGGCCGCGGCCGTTGAGGAGGCGACCGTGGCGGAGTTCGAGAGCGCGACGGTCGATCACGACGCCCGCGCGGGGACAATCGTCGTCCACAGCCCGACGTTCGAGCGGCCCGACCTCGGCGCGTCGGTCGGCGTCGTCACCGCCGGCACCTCCGACGCGACGCCGGCGGGCGAGGCGGCCGTCGTCGCCAGAGAGATGGGAGCGACGGTCGAGCGGGTGGACGACGTGGGCGTCGCGGGTATCCACCGACTGTTCGACGCGCTGGAGAACCTTCGCGAACCCGACGTGTTGATCGTGGCCGCGGGCCGCGAGGGTGCGCTCCCGACGGTCGTGGCGGGGCTGGTCGATGCGCCAGTCATCGGGCTCCCCGTGTCGAACGGCTACGGGCACGCGGGTGACGGTGAGGCCGCGCTCGCAGGTATGTTGCAGTCGTGTACGCCGCTGTCGGTCGTCAACATCGACGCCGGCTTCGTCGCCGGCGCACAGGCCGGCCTCGTCGCGCGGGCGGTCGGTGCGGCCCGAGCCGACGGGAAGTAGGCGTGTGTTACCTGATGGCTAGGGGTATATGTGGGTCGGAGACCCAATGTACATATACCGATGCGGAACGTGACCGTGTCGGCCAGCTATGCCCACGTGTGACCACTGTGACGCGCACGTATCGGACCGGTTCGCTCGTGTCTTCATGGACGAGCACGGCGAACTCCGGGCCTGTCCCAACTGCTCGGCGAACGCCGGTATCGCCGAGGTGTCACGGGAGCGTGCGCACGACTCACGGCTCTGACAGCGGAGCATTGCCCCTTAACCACAGGGGTGCCCTCTCGACCGACGGATGAGTCACTACGTCTACGTTCTCGTCTGTGCCGACGACACCTACTACACGGGCTACACGACCGACCCGGAGCGGCGCGTCGCCGAACACGACGCCGGCGAGGGGGCCAAGTACCCCCGCGGCCGCACGCCAGTCGAACTCGTCCACGTCGAGACGTTCGACTCGCGGGGTGACGCCCTCTCTCGTGAACACGAGATCAAGTCGCTCTCGCGGGCTGAAAAGGAGCGACTGGTCGGCGAGGATTGAAATACGAGGGGGCGACCACCCGCCCCATGCCGCACGCCCGACTCATCGCCGGCGACTGCACGACGACGTTCGACGGCGACCGCTCCTACGAGAAGCGTGGCCGAGTGGCTTGCCTCCGCAAGCCCGACGACACCGTGCTCGTCCACGACGCCGACGGCTACCAGCCCGTCGCGTGGCTCACTCGCCCCGACGCCGCGATGGTGGCCGGCGACCCGCCGACCGTCGAGGCGCGCGACGGCGACGACCGCCTGCGCGTCCTGTTCCACGAGACGAGCGTCGACGCCCGGATTCCGGTGTCGGCCGCCGGCGTGCCCGTCGGTCCGTGTCCGGACGGACCCGGCGCGCTCGTCCGCCGGTCCGGGGCGCTCGCGTGCACCGACTGCGACCGTCGCCACGGCCTCCCGGCGGGTGCGACCGTGCTCGATTCGACCTGCGAGTGCGGCCTCCCGAAAGTCGCCGTGACGCGCGGCGACCGCTTCGAGGTGTGTGCCGACCGGTCGTGCGAGCCGCTGGACGCCGCCGTCCGCGAGCGGTTCGACCGCGCGTTCGACTGCCCTGACTGCGGTCGTGACCTGCGGGTGGTCCGGGCCGGCGGCCTCCTGCTCGGCTGCGACGGCTATCCCGACTGCGACGTGTCCGTGTCGCTGCCCGACGCCGAACACGACGGTCACTGCGACTGCGGCTTCCCCACGTTCGGGGGTCGATGTCCCGCCCCGACGTGCTCGTCTCCGTAGGTTTTTGCCCGTCGACACCCCTGCCTCGGATATGCAGGCACGCGTCGACGGGGACCGCGTCAGGCTCGACGAGCGCGGTCGCGAGCGATTCTACGACTCCCGGGGCTACGGCCACCCCGTCGACGGCGAGTTACATCTCTCGCCGGTCGAGACGGCTCACCTCCTCTATCGGGGTGACCTCGACAGCGTCGACGGGATGGGGTTCCGGGCGTTTCTCGAACGCGAGGACGGCCTCGCCTCTCGCTTCCTCGTCTACAAGGACCTCCGCGACCGTGGCTTCTATCTCACGCCAGCGCGCGACGGTTGGGTCGACGGCGCGGCAGAGGAGACACCGCCCGCCGACATCGATTTCGTCGTCTACCCGCGCGGCAAGGGACCGTGGGACGACGCCGTCGCGTATCGCATGCGCGTCGTCGCCGAGCGAGCGTCCGTCCCCGTCGACGCGCTGGGCGATGTCGTCCTCGCGGTCGTCGACGAGGAGTCGGAACTCACGTATCTGGAGACGACCCGTCCGGACGTGTCGGGCACCGCGCCGGACCCGACGGACACCACCGCAGAGGCCGCCCTGTTGAACGACCGACTGCTGGCGTGGAACCCGCCCGAACGCCTTCACACGGCGGGATTCTACGGTCGGTGGCTCGGCGACGACCACGCCGCCCTCCAGTTGTCGCTCCTCGAAGGTGTCTACCTCGCCGAGCGGGGCGTCCTCTCCGTTCCCGGCGGTCGCGACGCCGTTCTCGCCCGCGGCCGTGAGGCGGCGGGCGACCGGTTCGACCGCCGGCTCGCGGTGTACACCGCCCTCCGCGAGCGCGGCGTCGTCCCCAAAACCGGGTTCAAGTTCGGGGCCGACTTCCGGACGTACGCGGAGGTTTCTTCGGTCGACGACTTGGGCCACTCCGAGCGACTGGTGCGCGTGCTGTCGCCCGGGCACGCCTTCCGCCCGCGCGACCTCTCGCTTGACGTGCGACTGGCCCACGGCGTCCGCAAGGAGATGGTGTTCGCCGTCACTGAGGGGGCCCCCGGCGCGCCGAGCGGGGACGCGGCGTGGCTCGCCGTCAGCCGGCTCACGCCCTGACCTGCTTACGGCTCCGGCGTCCTCTCGATGAACAGCGCGATGTCGTCGGCCGCGATTCCGGCGTCCTGCCACGTCGGCACCGCATCGAGCCAGCGTAGCTCCCACGGATTCGTGTCGCAAAAGCCGTCAGGGATCGCGTCTCCCGCGAGCCGTGCGCCGAAGACGACGTGGTAGGTCGTCCCGACCGGCTCGCCGTCGACGCGGTGGGTGACCTCTCGCACCCGCTCCACGCCGGTCAGTGACGGCTCGGCCCCGGTCACGCCCTCGACTCCTTCGCGCGCGACCGTCGCCCAGTCCTCGTCGTCAGCGACCGGCTCGTTCAACGGCATCGCGTGGCCCTCGTCGGGTTCGATTGCGGCGAGCGCGCGCCCGTCGGCGTCCGTCACCCCGACGACCGCGAGTCCGGCCACGTCGCGCTCGCAGTAGTTCAGGTCCTCGTGGTCGAGCGTCGCCGCCCCGACCTCGATGCCGTGCTGCGCCGCGTAGGCCGTCGGGTCCGCTACCGAGCAGTCGTCCGCCGCTTCCGTCCGTTCAGATGTGTCTCCTGTCATGTCGTAGCTGTGGCTCGTCGTCTACTGCTCACTGCTCCCGGACCGGCACCACCGTGGCTCTCCGGCGGCTCGTCGACCTAACGGCTGCAAGGAAAAGAAGGTATCGGATGTGTTTACTTTACTCTCTACTTACTATTTTGCTCGCGCCGTATTTAATCCTTTTGCCGAGTCGTGAGGCGGCGTTTGGATTACGGTGTCAGTAACGCTGAACCCGCTGTATACACCTCGAAAGCCCCGAGTCGCTGGACTCGGGAGGCTCGCTGCGCGCGCTCCCGCTGGTCGCGTACTTATGTCGCCCGCCGTCGTCCAGCGACTCGCCCCTTTCAGTCCCACCCGCGTGGATTGACCAACCGGCATGGGTGGGACTGAAAGAGGCTGGCGGCTGCGCGGCGGCTTCGCCGCCGCGACCGTTCAAGGCCGGCTTCGCCGGCCTCGCGCTCGGCGCACCCCGATGAAGTAAGCACTGCAGGGAGCGACGAAGGAGCGACTGAGGAGCGCAGCGAGTCGCGGGCAGCGAGGCGACTTCGTCGCNNNNCCGCGCGCGGAAGCCGAGCCGTCAGGGGCTTTCGAGCTGGCCTCAAATCCTTCTCGGCAACTCACAGCGGTATTCGAACAGTATCGGTTGCGGGTACGTGGCATGGGAGCGAACCCTTTTTGCGCGAACCCGCCCGAGGCCGGAACGACATGACCGACGACGACCACCGCGACGAGGGTGACGCCTCCCAGTCGGGGCTTTACACCGATGGAGGGAGCACAGCAGGGGCCGACGACGTCACCCTCGACCCGTGGGGGTCCGCGACCGTCTCCGACTACCGGAAGCTGTTCAAGCAGTTCGGCATCGAGGCGTTCGACACGGTGTTACCCGAGACGCCGAACCCTCACTACCTGATGCGGCGGGGGGTCATCTTCGGCCACCGCGACTATGAGCCGATTGCACGCGCGATGCGCGAGGATGAACCGTTCGCCGTCCTCTCGGGGTGGATGCCGACCGGCGACCCGCACATCGGCCACAAGCTGATGATCGACGAGATCGTCTACCATCAGGAGCAGGGTGGCGACGCCCACGCGCTCGTGGCCGACCTCGAGGCCAACGCCGCCCGCGGCCTCACGTGGGCGGAGATCGACGAGCACACCCGCGAGTATCTGCTCTCGCTGCTCGCGCTCGGCTTCGACCCCGAGGACGGCGAACTCTACCGACAGTCGGGCAACCGCCGGCTACAGGACCTCGCCTTCGAACTCGGCGCAGCGGCGAACTTCTCGGAGATGCAGGCGCTGTACGGCTTCGACGGCGAGACGAACGTCTCACACATGCAGAGCGTCGTCACCCAGATGGCGGACATCCTCTACCCGCAACTCGACGAGCCGAAGCCGACGGTGATCCCGGTCGGCCCGGACCAGGACCCGCACATGCGGTTCGCCCGCGACCTCGCGGCCCGGACCCGCTTCTTCGGCGTGACGGAGGCGTACGCCAGCTTCGAAGCCGATCCCGAGGAGCGCGTCCTCGTCCGCGAGGCGTACGAGACACTGCGCGAGCAGGCCGACGCGGACGACGCCTCGGACGTGCGGTGTGGCGACGCCGCCGACTACCTCCGCGAGCACCACGCCGGCGAGGCGGGCGCGAGCGTCGTCGACAAACTCGACAACGCGGGCATGGAGCCGGTTCGCCCGCGCGTTCGCTTCCTCGACCGCAACGCGACCGACGCGGCCTTCGAGGCGCTCATCAACGCCGTCGAGGGGGAAAAGCGCGTGTTCAAGGGCCACGTCGACGCCTTCGACCTCGACCGCACGGAGGCGGAAGAACTCGCCCGTGAGGTGGAGGTCGACCACGGTGGCTACGGCTTCGTCGCCCCCTCCTCCATCTACCACCGGTTCATGACCGGACTCACGGGCGGGAAGATGTCCTCGTCGGTGCCTGCGAGCCACATCTCCCTGCTCGACGATCCCGAGGAGGGGTACGAGAAGGTGAAGGCGGCGACGACGGGCGGGCGCGAGACCGCCGAGAAACAGCGCGAACTCGGCGGCGAGGCCGACGAGTGTCCCGTCTACGAGCTGTACACGTATCTGCTCGCGGGCGAGGACGACGAGTTCGCGACCGAGGTGTACGAGGAGTGCGTCGGCGGCGAGCGGCTCTGTGGCGGCTGCAAGGAGCAGGCCGCCGAACTCATGCGCGAGTTCCTCGCGGACCATCAGGAGAAACGCGAGGAGGTCCGACCGATGTTGGAGGAGTTAGATATCGAAATCGATAGCCCCCGGCGGCGGGATTGAGCTCTCTCACCGATTGCCCTCGACGGGGTAGCGTTCAGGCAGGCGCGTGACGGTATCGGGACTGCTCGCCACGCACAACGCTTTTGTTCCGCTCACCCGCAGTCTCGCGCATGTCACCCGAATCCCGTGCCGGACGCGCAGCGCGGACACCGACCGACAGCCCGGGGTTCGGCTTCTTCTTCCGCCCGTAGCGGGGTGGAGACGCGGGGCGTCACGCCGACACGCCGCGTCGAAACCGCCGTTCTCGGTCGGAACCGCTAACTGAGCGACACGCACACGCAAGGACAAATGAAGCTACCCGACACGCAGGTCGCGCTCCTCAATGCCGCGAGCGCGACCGACTCGAAGACAGTTGCACAGCTATCGGAGGCGACCGGCGAGAACCCGGAAGCGCTCGCCGGGGCCGCGTTCGACCTCGAAGCGCAGGGATTCGTCGCCGTCGAGGAGCGCACGGACGACCGACTCGCACTCACCGACGAGGGTGACCGCTACCGCGAGGCGGGACTGCCGGAGGTTCGACTCTACCGCGCCGCCGACGCGGCCGGCGCGACCGACGACCCCGTGAGCATGGGCCGGGTCATCGGCGACGCCGAGTTGGAGGGACCGACGGTCGACATCGCCCTGACGAACTTCGCGCGGAAGGGACTCGGCGACATCGAGGACGGCGCGCTGTCCGCCGATCCGGACATTGACCCCGAATCCGATCCACACGCCGCGGCGCTGGCGGCAATCGCTGACGGCGAGGAGGTGAGCGACGACCCGGTCGTCGACCGACTCGTTGAGCGCGGGCTCGTCGACCGGTCTGAACGCGTCGAGCGGGCGGTCACGCTGACCGACGACGGCGTCACCGCGCTGATGGAGGGCGTCGAGCCGGCTGAGACGGTCGGGCAACTCACCCCCGAACTGCTCACCTCGGGCGAGTGGGAAGACGTGGAGTTCGCCGAATACAACGTTGAGGCGGACGCCGAACCCGCTTCCGGGGGACGAACGCACATCCTCAGACAGACCGCCGAGTCGGTGAAGGACACCCTCGTCGGAATGGGGTTTCAGGAGATGGAGGGCCCACACGCCGACGCCGACTTCTGGATCAACGACGCGCTGTTCATGCCACAGGACCACCCGGCGCGGACCCACTGGGACCGGTTCACGCTCGACACCGAGCCGATGGCCGACCTGCCCACCGAACTGGTCGCGCGGGTGGAAGACGCCCACCGGAACGGCGTCGGCGAGGACGGCGAGGGATATCACTCACCGTGGAGCGAGGAGTTCGCCCGCGAGGTGGCGTTGCGCGGCCACACCACCTCGCTGTCGATGCGGTATCTCTCCGGCGAGGCCGTCGGGGAACTGGAGCCACCCCAGCGGTGGTTCTCCGTCGAGAAGGTGTACCGCAACGACACGCTCGACCCGACCCATCTGCTGGAGTTCTTCCAGATCGAGGGATGGGTGATGGCGGAGGACCTGTCCGTGCGCGACCTGATGGGCACCTTCGAGGAGTTCTACAGCCAGTTCGGCATCACCGACATCGAGTTCAAGCCCCACTACAATCCGTACACGGAGCCGAGTTTCGAGCTGTTCGGCACGCACCCGAAGACGGGCGAGATAGTCGAGATCGGCAACAGCGGCATCTTCCGCGAGGAGGTGCTTCGCCCGCTCGGCGTCGAGTGTGACGTGATGGCGTGGGGACTCGCGCTCGAACGCCTGCTCATGCTGATGTACGGCTTCGAGGACATCCGCGACGTGCACGGCACCCTGTGTGACCTCGACCTGCTGCGGAACGTGGAGGTGCTCGCCTGATGCCGGTCGTCGATGTCGACCCCGACGAACTGCGCGAACTCGCGGGCTACGAGGCGAAGAGCGACGCGGAACTGCGCGAGGACCTGTTCGCGCTCGGCTTGGAGTTCGAGGGCGAGACGGACGACGGGGCGTTCCAGTTCGAGTTCGCCCCCGACCGACTCGACCGGCTCTCAGTCGAGGGGATCGCGCGGTCGCTACGCTACCAGTACGGCGACGCGCGGGGCGTCTACGTTCCGTCGACGAACGACGCCGAGTGGACTGTCGAGGTGCGGGACGTGCCCGACGAACGCCCGTACGTCACCGCCGCCGTCGTCCGCGGCGTCGACATGACAGAGGGGAAACTCGAATCGCTCATCCAGCTACAGGAGAAGCTCCACGCCACGATGGGGCGCAAGCGGGCGAAAGGTGCCATCGGCGTCCACGATCTGGCAATGCTGAAGGGGCGGTCGGCGCGAGCGCAGCGAAGCGCCGACGAACGAGCGACCAGCGAGGATCGGAGATCCTCGGGCCGTTCGAGGGGGCAACGCCCGCGAGAAGACGGGGAGGAGCGAGGCGACGACCCGGGAACAGGCGAAGAAAAAGACGGCTCGAAAGTCGTCTCCTACACCGGCATCGAGCCGGACGGCGACCGGTTCGTCCCCCTCGACGCCGAGACCGACATGACGCCCGCCGAGGTGCTGACGGACCACCCCACCGGCGACACGTATGCCGACCTCGTGGCCGACTACGACTCGTATCCGGCCATCTACGACGAGATTGGGCTGTTCTCGTTCCCGCCGGTCATCAACGGGCGGCGGACCGAGGTGGACGAGGGTTCTCGCGACCTCCTGATCGAGATGACGGGCACCGACCAGTGGACGGTCGACAAGATGCTCGCCATCGTCTGCTACGCGCTGGACGCCCGTGGCGGACGAATCGAGGAGGTGACTATCGACTACCCGGACCGCGAACTCGTCCGGCCCGCGCTCGACACGCGGACGAAGACCGTCACCCACGACCGGATCGAGACGACGCTCGGCATCGACGTGTCCGGCGAGGATGTCGTCGACCTGTTCGAGCGGTCGGGGCTGGACGCAAGCGAGACGGACGGCGACGGTGAGACGGCCTACGAGGTGACCATCCCCCCGTACCGCGTGGACGTGCTCCACCCGATGGACCTCGTGGACGACGTGGGTCGCGCGTACGGCTTCAACGAACTGGCGCCGCGCTACCCGGACGTGTCGACGGTCGGCGGTCGCCACGACCGCTCGAAACTGGAGCGGTCGGTGCGGAACGCGCTCGTCGGTCTCGGCTTCGAGGATCTGCTGAACTTCCACATGATCTCGGAGGACGAGAACTACGAACGGATGCGAGTGGCCCCCGGCACGGACGTTCTCGGTGGCGGTGCGCCCGTCGCCATCGAGGGACCGTACAGCGAGGCGTACACCATGTTGCGGACGTGGGCGCTCCCGTCGCTCGCGATGGTACTGGAGAACAACACGCACCGCCAGTATCCGCAGGACATCGCGGAGGTCGGCTTCGCGGCCGAGCGCGACCCGGACGCGGCCTCGGGCGTGGCGGAGCGGCGAACCGTCGCGGCCGCGCTCGCCCGAACCGACGCCTCCTACGAGGACGCGAAGGCCCGGCTTCAACGGCTCGCGAGCGCGTTCGGTGCCGACCTCTCGACGCCGCCGACCGAGCACCCGTCGTTCATCGACGGCCGCGCGGCCGAGGTCCGACTCGACGGCGAGCCGGCGGGGGTCATCGGTGAGCTACACCCGGCGGTGCTCGTCGAACACGACCTCGAACTCCCCGTGGCGGCCTTCGAGTTCGACCTCGCGGCGCTGGCGTAAGGTGCGCCGCGTCCTCGGCGTCACTCCACGTCCACGCCGACGGCCTCCTCGACGCTCTCGAAGCCGTCGCGTTCGAGCAGGTCCAACAGCCCCGCGTTGATGTCGCGGGCGACGGTGGGGCCCTCGTAGACGAGCGCGGTGTACAGCTGGACGACGCTCGCGCCGGCACGGATCTTCGCGTATGCGCCCGCGGCGTCCGATACTCCCCCGACGCCAACGATGGGTACGTCCGTCCGCTCGGCGACGAACCGAATCATCCGAGTCGCCTCTGACTCGATAGGCGCGCCGGAGAGGCCGCCGTCTTCGACGCGGTGCGGGGAGTCGAGCGAGTCCGGGCGACGGACGCTCGTGTTCGTGGCGATGATGCCGTTGAGGCCGAGATCGTTCACGACATCGACGGCCGCCTCGACGGCCGGCTCCCCGAGGTCGGGGGAGAGCTTCAACAGGAGCGGGGCGGCCCCGGCGTCTTGTAGCGTGGTGAGGATGCGTTCGAGCGGCTCACGGTCTTGGAGTTCGCGGAGTCCCGGGGTGTTGGGCGAGGAGACGTTGACGACGAAGTAGTCGCCGCCCGCGCGCGTGCGCTTGAAGGTGTATAGGTAGTCGTCTTCGGCCTCGTCCAGCGGCGTCGATTTGGACTTGCCGATGTTGACGCCCACCGGGACGGACACGTCGGCGTCGGCGAGACGCGGGCCGACGGCGTCCGCACCGCCGTTGTTGAACCCCATACGGTTGACGAGCGCGCCGTCCTCGCGGAGGCGGAACATTCGCGGGCGCGGGTTACCGGGCTGGCGTTCGGCGGTGACGCCGCCGATCTCGACGTGGCCGAAGCCGAGCGCCGCGAGCGCGGCGGGTATCTCGGCGTTCTTGTCGAAGCCCGCGGCGACGCCGACCGGATTCGGGAACGACTGGCCGAACGCCGTCGTTTCGAGTCGAGGGTCGTCGACGGTGAGCCGGTCGGCCATCGCCTCGGCGACGGGCGTGTCCTGTGCTACCCGGAGCGCGGCGTGGCCGAGGCCGTGGGCGGTCTCGGGCGGGAGAGCGAACAGGGCCGGCTTGAACGCGTCGTACAGTCGGGCCAAGCCGGCGGACGGAAGGGAGACGGAGGGGCTCAAAACTCGTGTTCGACCTCGTCGGGGTCGGCCTTCTGGATGATGATCTTGCCGTCGCGCACCCTGATGAACACCTCGTCGCCGATGTCGAGGCCGGCGACGTCGAGTTCGTCCTCGTGGAGATTGACGTGGACGTTGTGGTACTCGCCGTTCTCGTCCTTCGCGCCACTGGGGCTGAGCGTCTTCTTGCGAACCATCGGGCTGTTTGCAACATTTTGGCCGCACTGACTACATAAGTGTACCGTGGCGCGCCCGCGCCCGGACGAACGCACGCGCGAGGTCGCGGCGCTCTCGGGGTCCGTTCGCGGCGATCTCTGCCTGTCGCTTATAAATGATCGGGCGCTGTCGGTCGGTTTGGGGGATACGTTTAAGTTAAATCCTGTTCACGTGGCACATGGAGGCGACATACAATGGCCGACGACAAACGGAACTTCGCGTTACGTGACGGGACCGGCGACGAATCGAGCGTCTTCTCCGGGCGGACGCCACGGCAGGCGGCGCTGAAGGCGGCCCGACGGCTCGACCCGGCCGGCTCCGAGAGTGCTGCCAACAAGACGGAGCTGCGGCTCCGGGAGAAAGGGACGAAGAAAGTCCACATCTACGACGGCTGGGCGTGGGAGGAGAACGCTCCCGACGACAAGCCCGACTGGATGCCCAACGAGATAACGGAAGCGAACGTCTCGAAGAAGGGCATCGAGCACCTCGAAGAGATCTGACCCCGGCTCTCCATTTTCACCGGCGACCGCACGCCATATAGCGCCGTCAGCCGTAGCCTCGCGTGCGCGGCACTCATCCGGCCCGACCGTACGTGCGAGCGTGGGACGACGGCCCGGCCTCCGGCCGCGCGACACACCGTATTCTCCCTGATTGTACACGCACGAGCGGCATGAAACCGCATGACGTGGCACCGACGAGACGACGGGGTTAAGTGTATCACCCCTATCGTATGTGATGTGACGAGGTGAGGCGGCCCACGCCGGGTCGCCCACTCGCTGGGCGCACACATTGCCCCGCGACTCGACTCCGTCGGGTCGCGAAGCACACCACGAATCCGACGCCCTTATACACGAACGGGCGCTCGGATTTGAACACGCACGCTCCCCGGTTCTGCCGGGTGACGTGATGTTGATTCGACGCCCTTAACCGTACGAGGGCGTTCGAATGGAATGCACACAGCGTGACCGAGTTCGGCCTTCGATGGTCGACTCGTCTCGGACCAAGCGTGGTCCGATGGGTTTATGACTCATCGGGCGGTACGTTTAGGTCCGAAGGAAATGAGGATTCGACCCCTGCGGTCCGCCGTACATGATCGAATCTGATGTCAGCCCTGATGGTTCGGTGACACCCGGTACGGTGTCGCCGAGCGATCCCAACACGATAGCGATATGCACATCTCTTCGAGATGTGTTCCCGCCTAACCCCTCGGCGTTGTGCCGAGGACATTCCGGTTGATCCTGCCGGAGGCCATTGCTATCGGTGTCCGATTTAGCCATGCTAGTTGTACGTTTACCGTAGCGAACAGCTCAGTGACACGTGGCCGATCTACCCTATGGACCGAGATACCCACGGGAAACTGTGGACAATCTTGGATAGCGCTCCCGAGCTTGAATGCTGGGAGGGTGAAACGCTCCGGCGCCATAGGATGAGGCTGCGGCCGATTAGGTAGACGGTGAGGTAACGGCTCACCGTGCCGATAATCGGTATGGGTCATGAGAGTGAGAACCCAGAGACGGAATCTGAGACAACATTCCGGGCCCTACGGGGCGCAGCAGGCGCGAAACCTTTACACTGCACGACAGTGCGATAGGGGGACACCGAGTGCGAGGGCATAGAGCCCTCGCTTTTGTGTACCGTAAGGTGGTACACGAATAAGGGCTGGGCAAGACCGGTGCCAGCCGCCGCGGTAACACCGGCAGCCCGAGTGATGGCCGATCTTATTGGGCCTAAAGCGTCCGTAGCTGGCCGCGGAGGTCCGTCGGGAAATCTACTGGCCTAACCAGTAGGCGTCCGGCGGAAACCCCGTGGCTTGGGACCGGGAGACCTGAGGGGTACGTCCGGGGTAGGAGTGAAATCCCGTAATCCTGGACGGACCACCGGTGGCGAAAGCGCCTCAGGAGAACGGATCCGACAGTGAGGGACGAAAGCTAGGGTCTCGAACCGGATTAGATACCCGGGTAGTCCTAGCCGTAAACGATGCTCGTTAGGTGTGGCGCAGGCTACGAGCCTGCGCTGTGCCGTAGGGAAGCCGTGAAACGAGCCGCCTGGGAAGTACGTCTGCAAGGATGAAACTTAAAGGAATTGGCGGGGGAGCACTACAACCGGAGGAGCCTGCGGTTTAATTGGACTCAACGC
>PXSB01000011.1 GCA_003023185.1 Halobacteriales archaeon QS_9_67_17
GTCGATCAGTTCCTCCGACCGCGGGGTCGTCGGAAGCGACTCGAAAACACTCATTGAACGAGATTGCCCACCGACGCGTATAAGGGCGTCCGTCCGCCCACGCCGCTACCGACGGTGGTCGCGTCTCCCGTCACCGCGACCTCACAGCTCGACCGAACGGCACCTGCCGGCCGCGCCGAGGGTTTATTTCACTCGCTCTCTCACGTGTACACGTCACATGGTCGACAGACGTACGTTCCTGCGGGGGGTTGGAATCGCCGCCGGCGTCACTGTCGGGATGGGAACCGCGAGCGGGGAGGAAACGGCCGAACGCGCCCGTGGTCGACTGTCGAAGCGCGGTCACTCACTGCTCTCGGACCCGCCGGGCGGCTACGGCGAAGTGGCCGTCCGCACCGACGGGCGCTACGCCGTGATGGGTAGCTTCTACGGCACCGGCGGCTCGTTCCTCGTCGACCTCTCGGACCCGGCGAACCCGACGGAGGTGCATCGCCTCGAATCCGAGTCGACGACGCGCAATCCGGACGTGACCTTCGGCGCTCGCGACGGCATCTACTACCGGACACAGGAGCCGAACGAGGAGGGCGGCGCCGGTGGCGTCGAAATCGTCGACTACGGCTTCGACGCCGGCAGTCCAACGGAGCCGGTCGTCGCCGGCCGCATCGACCGACCACAGGGCGTCCACAACGTCGAGGCCCACCCCGCGGAGCCGGTGTTGTATGTCGTCAACGGGCAGGACGGCGGCGAGGTCGGACTGACCGTCTACGACACCGCCGACCCGACCGCGCCCGAACAGGTGGCGTCGGCCGTCGACGGCCCCGGCAACCACGACATCACCTTCGACGCGGAGCGCGACCTGATCCATTCGGCGTTCATCGACGGCGACTTCGTCGGTTGGATCGGCCACGATGTCTCCGACCCCACGAATCCCGAGGAGGTCGGCCGCTTCTCCTACGCCGGACGGCCGGGCCACGACTCGCTCGATACGGTCGGCTTCGGGTCGTGTCACTACGCCCGCGCCGACCCGGAGCGAGACCTGCTGTATCTGGGCGACGAGACGGCGCAGGGCGTCCCCGGCGGCAAACACGTCCTCGACATCGGCTACGGCGAGGGCTCGCTCTCGGAGCCGCGCCACCTCAGCTTCGCCCGCGCGCCGAACGCACAACTCCAAGAGAGCGACGACGCGCTGTACGACTGGACGACCCACAATCACGACATCGTCCACACCGGCGACGCGAGTCTGCTCGTCGACGGCAGCTACCACGAGGGCGTCGTCGTCTTCGACGTGACCGACCCGACCGACATGACGCCGGGCCACCAGTATCTCACGGTGGACGACGCGCCCGACGCGCAGGGTGCCGCGTGGCTCGGAAGCGCGCCGATGGTGTGGAACGCCGAGTACGACTCGGCCAACGACGTGATCGTCGCCGCAGACATGAACACGGGCATCTACACCTTCGACGTCTCCGCCGAGCGACAACCCGTCCACAGCATCGAGGAATCGGTCGACCTGAACGGCGACGGCGACCTCCAGAAGCGGGAGTTCCAGCGCGCCATGTCCTACTGGGTCCGCGAGGAGACGGTGCCCAACACCGGGCCGGCGGGGAACAACGAGGCCATCGACGCCGCGACCGCCCGAGAGCTGATGGCGTGGTATCGCCGCTCCTGACATCGGTGGCGACAGTCTGAACAGCCCGCACGCCGCAGTTCGGGTGTGCCCAGATGCTGGCTCGTGGAGCGGTCGTACAACGACCGCGACCTCGTGACGCTCGTGTACGCCACCCCGGACGGGCAACGCGCGGTGCGGAAGGAGGTGCCGATGACCGCCATCTCACAGGGAACAGTGGCGGTCACCGCGGCGAAGACGGTCAACGAGGCCAATCTCGAACCCGTCGAGACGACCGAGCGGTACCGACGCGAAGTCGCGCGCGTCCGCGAGGACCACGGCCCTGACGATGAGATATAAAGCCGGCGGCCGCTGCCACGTCTGAAACCCTATATAATAGCACGCCGAACGGCCACTACATGACTGCTATCGAGCTGTCGAACGTCACCAAGCAGTACGGTGATGTCGTCGCCCTCCACAACCTCGACATGACGGTCGAGTCGGGGGAGGTGTACGGCTTCCTCGGGCCGAACGGCGCAGGGAAGTCGACGACTATCGACATCCTCCTCGACTTCGCCCGGCCGACCAGCGGCGAGGTGCGCGTGCTCGACCGGGACGCACGCGAGGAGAGCGTCGCCGTCCGCCAGCGGTGTGGCGTCCTTCCTGAAGGGTTCGACACCTACGACCGGCTGACCGCACGGAAACACGTCGAGTTCGCCGTCGAGTCGAAGGGAACCGACGACGACCCCGTCGCGCTACTCGAACGCGTCGGTCTCGGCGACGCAATCGACCGACAGGCCGGCGGCTTCTCGAAGGGGATGACACAGCGGCTCGCGCTCGCGGTGGCGCTGGTCGGGGAGCCGGAGCTACTCGTGCTCGACGAACCCTCGACCGGACTGGACCCGAACGGGGCCCGCGAGATGCGGACCATCGTCCGCGAGGAGGCCGACCGCGGCGCGACTGTCTTCTTCTCCTCGCACGTGCTCGGGCAGGTCGAGGCCGTCTGTGACCGGGTCGGCATCCTCCGCGACGGGAAGCTCGTGGCCGTCGACTCCGTCGAGGGGCTGCGCGAGGCGAGCGACACCGGCACCCGCCTCGAGATAGAGACCGACGGCGTCGACGACGGCGCGCTCGCGGCCGTGCGCGAGACCGAGGGCGTCTCCGAGGCGCGTGCCGAGGGGTCGCTCGTGATCGCCACCTACGCCGGCGACGCGAAGATGGACGTGGTGAACGCGCTGGAGGATGCCGGTGCCGACGTGGCCGACTTCGCCACGAGCGAGGCCTCGCTCGAAGACGTGTTCGCCGCCTACACGGAGGGGGAGCGATGACGAGTCTCGACCCCGACTCCGTTCGCGCGGTCGCGCGAAAGGACTTCGAGGACGCGGTCCGGTCGCGCGCGCTACTCGTGCTCGGCGGCGTCTTCGTCGTGTTCTTCCTCGCGGCCGCATTCTTCTTCACCGACCTGATCGGCACTGCGGGCAGCCAGGAACAGCAGTCACAGCTCACCTCCAACAGCTTCCTGCGGTCGCTGTCGAACGTGACGCGGCTACTCGTCCCGCTGACGGGCGCGGTCGTCGCGTACGCGTCGGTCATCAGGGAGCGGGAGTCGGGGTCGCTGAAGCTCCTGCTGTCGCTGCCACACTCGCGGCTGGACGTGCTCGTCGGGAAGCTGCTCGGCCGGGGGGCCGTGCTTACCCTGCCGGTGGTGTTCGGCCTGCTCGTCGCGGTGCCGCTGTTCCCGGTCGCCGGCATCTCCTTTGACGCGGGTACCTATCTCTTCTTCACGGCGCTGACCGTCCTCGTCGGGCTGACGTTCGTCGGCATCGGGCTGGGGGCGAGCGCCGCCGCGACGACCGAGCGTCGGGCCGTCGTCGGCACGTTCGTCCCGTACGTCGTCTTCAGCCTGCTGTGGGGACAGATCCTCAACCGCGCCACACAGCGGCTCTCGGAGGCGCTCGACCTCCAGCAGCAGGGAACTCTCGAGGCGTACTTCCTGCTGCGGGCGCTCAACCCGCTGGCCGCGTACAAGATGGTCGCTTCGAACGTCGGCTCGCCGGAGGCCCAGCTCCAGCTGTTCGGCCCGCCCTCGCGCCAGCAGGCGTACGTCCCGCAGTTCGGCGAACTACCGTGGTATCTCACCGACGGCGCGTTCATCGTTCTCATCGCGCTGTGGGTGATCATTCCCGTCGCCGTCGGCTATCTCGTCTTCGAGGGGTCCGACCTGTAACCACGGACGTGTGCATTTCGGGGCGAGCTGAGAACCGAAACCACCATACTCGCACAACGCCGGGTAGACGCATGAACCGAGCCGAGAAGGCCGCCCTCCAGCTACAGGCCGTCGACGTGTTGCGGACGCTGAAGGAGACGCGCACCTACGAGGAACTCGCCGAGGAGACCGGCTTGCCGGCCGGCGACCTCAACCGCTACGTGAACGGCCACGTCCTGCCGGGCGTCGACCGCGCGGAGGCAGTCGTCAGCGGCGTCGGTCGCGAGACGCTCGCCGCGGAGCTGCGAGCGCGCATCGAGCTCGACGCCGACGGCTACATCGACAACTCGCGGGTCGTCTTCGACCAGTCGCTTCTGGACCTCGTCGCACCGGTCGCGTCCAGCAGCTTCGGCTTCGACCGGCCGGATATCGTCCTCACGGCGGCGACGGACGGCATCACGCTCGCGGCCGCGATGGCATCACACTTCGGCGCGACCGTCGCCTACGCCAAGCAGTCGAAGGAGACGGCCGTCGAGGAGTTCATCGAGTCGCGCCAGCGGCTCGATTCCGGCATCGAACTCACCTACTATCTCCCGTCCGAGGCCGTCGACGCCGGCCAGCGCGTGCTCGTCGTTGACGACCTCATTCGCTCGGGCGAGACGCAGGAACTCCTCCTCGACATCGCCGACCGGGCCGGCGCGGAGTTAGCCGGCGTCTTCACGCTCATCGCGGCCGGCGAGGAGGGGATCGGCCGCGCCGAGGAACGCGTCGACGCGCCGGTCGGCGCGCTCGTCACGCTCTGACGCAATTTCACATTCGTGCATACATCTCCGCTTCGAGAGGGTAATTCTTAACACGATCCTGCACGCAGGACCGTCCACGCTATGGGTGTAACAGCGAGGCTCGCCGACTACTTCGGCTTCGAGGAGCACGGGACGGACCTCGCGACGGAGGTCCGTGCGGGGGTGACCACGTTCCTGACGATGAGCTACATCGTCGTCGTGAACCCGGCGATCATGGTCGACCAGCCCGGCACCGAGTTCCTCGACGGCATCGCCGTCGAAGGGGTGTCCGCCGCACAGCTCGAACAGAAGCTCGCCGTCATCACCATCCTCGCGGCGTTCACGGCCACGCTCATCATGGCGCTGTACGCGAACCGGCCGTTCGCGCAGGCACCGGGACTGGGGCTGAACGCCTTTTTCGCGTTCACCGTCGTCGGGGCGCTCGGCGTCCCGTGGCAGACGGCGCTCGCGGCCGTCGTCGTCGAGGGCGTCATCTTCCTGCTGTTGACCGTGGCCGGCGCGCGGAAGTACATCATCGAGGCGTTCCCCGAGCCCGTGAAGTTCGCGGTCGGCGCGGGGATCGGTGCGTTCCTCGCCATCATCGGACTGGAGGCGATGGGGATCGTCGTGTCGGACCCGGCGACGTACGTGACGCTCGGCGATGTCGCCTCAGACCCGGTCGCGATCCTCTCGGTTGTCGGGCTGTTCTTCACGCTGGCGCTGTACGCGCGTGGCATCCGTGGGTCGATCATCATCGGCATCGTGACGACGACGCTCGCGGGTGCCGTCGTCACTTTTCTCGGACTGGTGGATCCGGGCGTGGTCGCGTCGCCGGCCGTCCAGAACGGCGGCTTCGACGCGAGCCAGCTCACCTCGCCCGACTACAACATCGCGCCGCTCGGCGGTGCATTCGTCTCGGGACTGGTCGGCGCTCCGGCGGCGAATCTCGACGCGTTCGCCTTCGGTCTCATCGTCTTCACGTTCTTCTTCGTCGACTTCTTCGACACCGCCGGCACGCTCACCGGCGTCGGGCAGGCGGCCGGCTTCCTCGACAGGGAGGGGAATCTCCCGGAGATAGAGAAGCCGCTGCTCTCCGACGCTGTCGGCACCACGTTCGGCGGGATGCTCGGCACGTCGACGGTGACGACGTACATCGAATCCGCGACGGGCGTCGAGGAAGGTGGCCGGACGGGCATGACGGCGCTCGTCGTCGCGGGGCTGTTCCTCGCCTCGCTCGCGCTCGTGCCGCTGGCGGCCATCATCCCGCTGTACGCGAGCCACGACGTGACGCAGGCCGCGCCGGCCGGGATGACCGTCCTCATCATGCCGTTCACGTTCAACATCGGCTACGGCATCGCCGCGGGCATCATCACCTACCCAATCGTGAAGGCCGCGACGGGCGAATTCGAGGACATTCGCCCGCTACAGGTGGTGCTCGCCGCGCTGTTCGTCGTCTACTTCTTCGTCCGCACGGGCGGGGTCCTCTCCGGCATCGGGGGGTGACCCTCCCACGCGTCGGAAATCCCGACGGGTATCAGTAGGTTAAAGCGCGTTTGGACCCCCAATTTGGTAATGACGACCCTCGGAACGGCGACGGCCGCCCCCGGCGAGCAGGCGGTGGGCCGGCTGCCGGTTGGCGAGGCCCGTGACGGCTCCGAGGTGTCTCTCCCCGTCTGTGTCGTCAACGGCGAACGCGACGGGAAGACGCTCTACGTGCAGGCGGTCTCGGACGGCGACGAACTCAACGGTCTCGGCGTCGTGCAGCAGCTCGTCCCTCGCCTCGACCCCACACAGATCGCCGGCGAGATTCGCATCGTCGGCATCGCCAACTGGTACGGTTTTCAGATCGCCGAGCATCGCAACCCCATCGACGATACGAAGCTCAACCGCGCGTACCCCGGCGACGAGAACGGCACCGCCAGCGAGCGCATCGCCGCCGCCACCTTCTCCGCGGCCGTCGATGCCGACCTCGCCTTGGACATGCATCAGGGCTCCACCAGCCGGATGATCGACGAGGTGCGGGTCCGCTGTGGCCGTCGCCACCGGCTCCACCGCGACTGTCTCGACCTCGCGAAGACGTTCGACGCCGGTCACGTCCTCGACCAGAAGGGACCGGACGGCCAACTCGCCCGCGCGCTCCCCGACGAGGGCGTCCCCGTCATCGACCCGGAACTCGGCGGCTCCGTCGGCTGGGACGAGGAGTCGATCCGGCTCGGCGTCCGCGGGACGATGAACGTCCTCACGGCGTACGGCTTCCTCGACGGAAACGTCACCGCCGGCGAGCAGACGCGTGCCGGCAGCTTCGACCAGTACGGCTCCCCCGCGGGCGGTCTCGTCGACTTCCACGTCGAGTTGGGCGACGAGGTCAGCCGTGGCGACACGCTGTTCGAGGTGACGGACGCGTTCGGCACCGTCAAGGAGACGGTCACCGCCGACGGTGACGGCCTCTTCTGGCGGTCGCGGCGACTCCCGCAGATCGCCACCGGCGAGTACGTCTGTTCGGTCGGTACCGACATCGACCAATACTGAGCCGACCACCGCCCGGCGGCCTGTTCTGAGGCCAAACGCACTTGCCCGCCAACCGCGTTCGTGTCGCTATGGAGTGTGAGCACTGTGGCGGGCCGATGACGCGGTATCAGGTGCCCTTCGACCTCCGGGGCCACGTCGAGACGGACCACGCGGCGACGTGTACGCGGTGTCTTGCCGGCCATCCGGCAGAGGTCGGCGGTGAGCCGGACTTCTCGGCGATCTCAGACGAGTTTCCGGACGGGACGGCCGGCGCGGCGATGGCGCTCGCGCTCGGCAAACTCGACTCGCTCGCGCTCAACCGGGACGACATCGAGGCGCTGTTCGCCGCCGTCGAGGCGGCCGGCGTGGACCCGCTGTTGGTACTCGACCGGCTGGCGACACAGGGGAACGTCCGGCTCCACTTCGACGTGGACCGGCGACGCCGACAGCTCGAACAGTTGCTCTAAACGTCTAACTCGAACTGCTCGTCCTCGACGACGGCGTTGAGCACGACGCTCGTGTTCGACTCCATGATGTCCGGGTCGACGAGCAGTTCTTTGATCTGCTCGTTCATGTGGTCCGTGTCGGTGAACTTGCCGATGGCGATGATATCGTGATCGCCGGTCACCTCGTAGACGGAGGTCATCCGCTCGTGGTTCTGCAGTCGGTCGGTGATCTCCGCGAGCGCCGACCCCTCGCATTTCAGCTGGATGATCGCCGTCACGTCGTAGCCGAGTTCGCCGTAGTCGACGACCGGCGTGTAGCCGTCGATGATCCCCGCCTCCTCCAGATCGGAGATGTGGTTCGACACCGTGGTGACGCTCACGTCGAGTTCCTCCGCGAGCGAGCGGAGCGAGGCGCGACCGTCCCGTAGGAGTGCGTTCACTAGCTTCCGGTCGAGGTTTTCGTACGTCATTACACTCACCGTCGCCAGCCACCTACTACAAGTTTACGAATATCCAGTTCTCTGGCAACCATGGCGGCTTTTGCGAGGATGGATAGGGTTTTAATAATTCGGATGTTCGAAACACACGTCACAAACGATGACAGCGAAACATACACCCGACGGCGGTCTCTCGGCCGAGGCACAGCGCGTCCTCGACGAGATCGACGAAGAGGGCGTAGAGTTCCTGCGGCTCCAGTTCACCGACATCCTCGGTACGACGAAGAACGTCTCTATCCCCGCCGAGCAGGCGGAGAAGGCGTTCACCGAAGGTATCTACTTCGACGGCTCCTCCATCGAGGGGTTCGTCCGGATTCAGGAGTCGGACATGCGGCTCAAGCCGGACCCGACCACGTACGCGGTGCTCCCGTGGCGTGACGGCCACTCCGCGCGGCTCATCTGTGACGTGATCAACACCTCGACGGGCGAGCCGTTCGAAGGTGACCCGCGGCGCGTCCTGCAGAACGCGCTCGACCGGGCCGCCGAACACGGCCTCACGGTCAACGCCGCGCCCGAACCGGAGTTCTTCCTCTTCGAGGAGGACGAGGACGGCCGCGCGACGACGAAGACGAACGACGCGGGCGGCTACTTCGACCTCGCGCCGAAGGACCTCGCGAGCGATGTCCGGCGTGACATCATCTACGGGCTCGAAGACATGGGCCTCGACGTCGAGGCGAGCCACCACGAGGTCGCACAGGGGCAACACGAGATCAACTTCACCTACGACGACGCCCTGACGACGGCCGACAACGTCAGCACCTTCCGGACGGTCGTTCGCGCCATCGCGGCCCAACACGACCTCCACGCGACGTTCATGCCCAAGCCCATCCCGCGGGTCAACGGCTCCGGGATGCACACCCACATCTCGCTGTTCACCGAGGACGGCGAGAACGCCTTCCACGACGAGGACGACGAGTTCGACCTGAGCGAGACGGCAAAGCAGTTTACCGCCGGCATCCTCGACCACGCGCCCGCCCTCGCGGCCGTCACGGACCCGACGGTGAACAGCTACAAGCGGCTCGTCCCCGGCTACGAGGCGCCCGTCTACGTCGCGTGGTCCGACCGGAACCGCTCGGCGCTCATCCGCAAACCCGCCGCGCGCGTCCCGGCCGCCTCCCGCATCGAGGCGCGCTTCCCCGACCCGTCGTGTAACCCGTATCTCGCCTTCGCCGTGCTGATCCACGCGGGCCTCGACGGCATCGAACGGGGCCTCGACTGCCCGGACCCGATCCGCGAGAACATCTACGAGTTCGACGAGCAGAAGCGCGAGGAGTACGGCATCAGCACGCTGCCGACGAACCTCGGTGAAGCCGTCGACGCGCTGAAGGAAGACGAGGTCGTCCTCGACGCGCTCGGCTCGCACGTCAGCGAGAAGTTCATCGAGGCGAAGGAGTCCGAGTTCGAGGACTACCTCGTCGACGTCTCCGACTGGGAACTCGACCGCTACCTCGAGACGTTCTAAGCCCGGTCGACGCTCTTTCTATTGCCGCTGCGCGGCGTACATTTATACCCGAGAACGCGGCCAGCGGTCCCATGCTCTGACGACGAGCGCGGAGCGGCCGAGACGGGAGTCCGGCGGTTCGACCGCCTGTGACGCACCGCTTCGCGACTGGCCACGCGTCACCTGCTAGCCAGACGCCGCGCGATCAGCGGTGCAGCGAGTATCGCCGCGACCGCGAGCGCGTTCCCGAGGAATCCGGCGACCGGCGTCTCAATGGCGACGGCGGCGGCGAAGAACGTGCCACCGCCGACGAGGCCGAGTAGCGTCGCGACCGTCCCCTCGCGACGCGTCTCTGGGCCGGCGAGTCGGCCACCGACGACCGTCCACGTCAGTCGGCCGCCGAGTGCGCCGCCGAGCGCCGCGGCCGTCTCGAAGTTGAAGTGCGTCGCGAACCCGACCAGCGCGACGACGAGCGCGAGCGAGAACGCTCGCTTGACCCGCTCGCCCGCCGCGAGGCGCCAGACGAGCGCGAGATACGCGCCGCCGACGACGAGGCCGGCGACCACGTCGCCGAAATAGTGGACGCCGATGACGACCCGAGAGAGAGCGACGAGCGCGACGATACCGGCGGCGACCGCGTAGCGGGCGCGCCGGCGACCGATCCGGAGGCCGAGAGCGGCAGCACCGTAGACGGCCGCGCTCCCGGTCGCGTGGCCCGACGGGAGCGCGAACCCGTCGCCGGTCGCCACGCTCTCCCAGACGGGCACGAGAAGCTCCGGAAGCCACGCGAGCTCGCGGGCGGTTTCCGCGCCCGGTGGTCGCGGGTGCGCGAACAGCTCCTTCAGCCCCGTCGTGAGCGCGATGACACCGAGCGCGACCGCGATGACGAAGCCGATCCGCTCGCGCGTCACTCTGTCGCCGACTCGCGGCAGCGTGCCCGCGAAGCCGTACGCGACCGCGAGCGTGACGAGATAGAACCACACGTCGCCGAGCTGTGTGACGAGCGCGAAGAGCACGACGACGGCGTCGGGCAGACCACGAAGCGCCGCCGTGACGCCGATGCCGTGGCTCATCGGTTCCGGAACTCCGAGAGCCGGTCGCGGAGGATGCCGGGAATCCCCAGCGCGGAGACGCCGGCACCGACGAGCAACATCAGCGCGTACAGCCCCAGCGTCGAGAGCCAGACGACGAGCATCGCGAGCACCGCCCACCCGCCGGACAGGAAGTAGAACGCGCCGAGCGTCATCCCCGTACCGTACAGGAGCACGAGATACGGACCCCAGCCGCGGGCCTTCTCGCGGCGGCTCCGACGCCGGACGTACTGCTTCAGGTCACGCTCCAGCGCCTCGCGAGAGACGGTCCGCTCCTCGACCTCGGCGAGTCGCCGGCGGAGCTCGCGCACCTCCGCGTCCGTGTCGTCGTCCGTCACGTCCCGGTCGATGGAGCCGCCGGGTGATAAGCCCGACTGCTTCGGATCGCCCTCGACATCCTCGGTGTCCTCGACCCGTCCCGCCAACACCTCGTTGAGCACGGCGCCGATGAGCAACAGCAGGCCCGCAAGGTAGAGAAAGGTGACGAGCAGCAGGATACCGCCGAGCACGCCGTATGCCTCGTAACTCCCTGCGGTGCCGGCGTAGAGGCGGAAGACCGTCTGGAGGACGGTCCAACCAATCGCGGCGAACACCGCACCGGGAACCGCCTCTCGCACACCGATCTCTCGGTCGGGGAACACGAGATACAGCGGAAGAAACACGAGCGACAAGCCGACGACGGAGAGGCTCACCCCGAGGACGCCTGTCACGTCGACGCCAGCGACGAGCCGGTCGATCCGGGCCGTCGCGACGCCGATAGCGAGCGTGACTGCGATCCCGAGACTGACGCCGACGAGCGCGACGAGGCCATCGCGCAGTTGATCCACCAGCGTCTGGCTCGCGGCGGTTCCGTAGACGAGCGAGAAGGCGACGTCGAGGCCGCGGAACACCTTCAGTCCCGACCACAGCAGCACGGCCGTTCCAGCGACCGTCGCGCCGCCGCTACCGGTCGCGCTCTGGAGGGCGCTCTCCACGAGCGTCCCCGCCTCTGGGCCGAACGTCTCCGTCGCCGTTCGTCCGACCGACGCGGCCAGCTCGGATCCGCCGAGGACGCTCGCCGCGACGACGGCCAGCAGGAGCAGCGGCAACAGCGAGATGAACGCGTAGTAGGCCAAACTGGCGGCGATGAAGGTGATCCGGTCCGACTGGACGGCGACGACCACCGCGCGAGCGACGCCGCCGAGCCTCGAGATCCGGCGATTCACGACGACCGATTCGGTGACGGGCTACAAATAAGCCGCGGGACGCCGGTCAGGCGACCGCGTCGCGTATCTCGGCGACCGACGCGGGCGTCTTGAACGTCGTTCCGCCGTAGTGGGTTCGCGAGGCCGGATGGCCAGCGTCGCGGAGCGCGGCGAGAAAGTCGTCCATTCCAATCGCCGGCTCGCCCCAGTTGCCGTACAGCTCGTGTTGGTCGTAGTGCGTCGGGTCGTGGCGCTCGGCTTCGAGGCGGTCACAGAGCCGTTCGGCCTTCGTCGCCTCGCCCATCGACTCGTCGACTCGCTCTCTAACCGCCGCCACGAAGTCGGCGTCGTGAGTCGCTCCGAGCCACAGCGGTCCCGCGGTGACCGCGTCGTGCCCGCAGTTCGGACACGCGTCGGTCGGGTCGGCGATCAACCCCCGCTCGTGGTCGCGCCAGTAGCAGCGGCGACACCAGTCGACGTGGCCGAGGTCGTCGATCCGCTCGTTGGCGGCCGTCGCGCTGGACTCGACCGCGAGATACGTCCGGACGTAGTGGCTCGTCGCGTGGGTGAACACGGGCGTGGCCGCCACGTCGTGGCGGGCGGCCGTCCGGACGCACGCTGACAACAACACGCGGACGCCCATTTCGGGGTGAAAATCCGTGTTGCGCGGGACGGTGCCGTACTTCCGGACGCCGCTCTCGAAGTGTGCGCCACACAGCGGCGCGGTGTCGGTCGCGGTCAGACAGAGCAGTTCGGCCGTGCCGTCGAACGCCGCGTCCAGAAACGGGGCGACAGTGCCGAACGGGTCGAGGTCGACCACGTCGTAGTGGTGCCGGTAGAGATGCGGATTCGCGTCGGCCCGCTCGCAGGTGCCGTCGAGACCGTTGCGGTCGAGATTCCGCGCCGCGAGCGCCGTCGCGTCGTCGTCGATGTCCGTACACGTCACGTCCCACCCGGCGTTTGCGGCCCGCACGCCGCGGACGCCGGAGGCGCACATCGCGTCGAGATACGTCCCGCGGTCGCCGTAGCCGCGCTCGGCCCACGTCCGAAGCACGGCGACGGTGAGATCTCTGTTGAGCTCCTGTTCGGGGTTGAAGAAGACGCCTTCGCCGGTCCCTTCGCTGGCACCGTGGCGCGTCTCGGGCACCTCGACCGTCACGTCCCCCTCCGTTACCTCCATACCCCGACTCCCGGCGCAGTGGCGAAAAGCCACACGGATGTTTGTGGCGCGGACTGCTCGCCTAATCGTCGTCGCTCGTTGCGACGCGCTCGCGGAACGTCTCCGGCAGCGAGTCTAGGTCGCCGGCTTGTACGCTCCAGAGGTCGGCGTACAGCCCGTCCCGCTCCAGCAGATCGGTGTGAGTGCCCCGCTCGGTGACGCGGCCGTCCTCCAACACGAGCGTCTCGTCGGCGTCTTTCACCGTCGAGAGCCGATGAGCGATGGCGAAGGTGGTCCGGTCTGCCGAGAGCGCATCCAGCGACTTCTGGATGAGATACTCCGTCTCCGTGTCCACGGCGGAGGTGGCTTCATCGAGGACGAGGATCGCGGGGTTCTGCAGGACGACCCGTGCGATGGCGACGCGCTGGCGCTGGCCGCCGGACAGTTTGACGCCGCGCTCGCCGACGCGGGTGTCGTAGCCGTCCGCGAGATCCGTGATGAACTCGTGGGCCTCCGCCGCCTTCGCGGCCTCGCGGACGGCCGCGTCCGAGGCGTCGAAGTCGCCGTAGCGGATGTTGTCGGCGATGGTGCCGTCGAAGAGGAACGTCTCCTGGCCGACGTAGCCGACGTGCGAGCGGAGCGACGCCATCTCCACGTCGCGCAGGTCGTGGCCGTCGACGCGCACCGCGCCGTCGCTCACGTCGTACATCCGGAGGACGAGCTTCAGAAGCGTTGATTTGCCTGCTCCGGTCGGCCCGACGAGCGCGACCGTCTCGCCGGGCTCCGCGACGAAGGAGACGCCGTCGATGACCGTCTCGGAGCCGTTGTACGCGAAGTGTACGTCGTCGTACTCGACGCGGCCCTCCACGGAATCGAGCGTGACGGCGTCCGAATCGTCCGTGACGTGGACCGGGATGTCCATTAGGCCAAAGACGCGCTCGCTGGAGGCTAATGCGTTCTCGTACTGGTCGATGATGTTCGACACCTCCGCGAGCGGCGTGGCGAACCGCTGTGACAGGAAGAGGAACGTGACGAGCGTCCCGGCGCCGAGTTGCCCGCTCGCGCCCGGCGGCGGGCCGACGAACAGCCAGTAGCCGCCGACGAGGAAGGTGAGCGTGAAGGAGACGCCGGCGAGCAGTTCCATCCCCGGCCGGTAGAAGTACGACAGCCGCAGCATCGCCATCGTATCGTCGAACAGTCGCTTCGAGGAGCCGCGTACGCGCTCCGTCTCGTAGTCCTCGCTCGCGGTGGTCTTCGTCAGCTCGACGCCGGAGATCGCGTTTTCGAGTCGCGTGTTGAGCTTTCCGACCGCGGACCGACGGGCGGCGTACAGCGGCTCGGCCCGCTTCATGAACCAGCGGGTGAACGCGACCATCACCGGCGCGACCAGCAGCGTGACGACGGCGAGATACACGTTCTGCAGAAAGAGGACGACGCCGATGCCGAACAGCATCGCGCCGAGCCGGACGGAGTTGGAGAGCGCGTTGTCGAGGAAGGATTCGAGGTTCTCCGTGTCCGATGAGAGGATCGACATCACCTCGCCCGTCTGTTTGTCGTCGAAGAAGCTCATGTCGAGCCGGCTCATCTTCTCGAAGCAGTCCACGCGGACGGCGTGCATCACGCCGTGGGCGAACTCGTTGGCGGCGACGACGCGCCGCCGTCGAGCGTGTTGACGGCCGCACCGAGCACGACAGGGGGGACCAGCGACGCGAACTGTGCGAACAGGTTGGCGACGACGCCGAGCGCGAACCAGCCGTATCGCGGCTCGCCGTAGGCAGAAAAGAGCCGACGCATCGGCCGCTGTACGTCCGCGCGGTAGCGGTCGAAGACGCTCTCCTCCGTCATTGCCACGGTTCCGTGACGCGCCAGTATATGTGTTCGGCTCGCACGGCTTAGTCGGCCACGCGGCGTGCAACGGCGAGCGCGACGGCCATGCCGACGCCGACCAGCCTGACACGTCGCGGTGCGGTCTCGCTCGGCTCGAACTCGACGGCCAACCCGAGTCGGTACGCGCGGGTCGCGAGTCCCAACAGCAGTCGCGGCGCGAGCAGATGGACGAGCGCGGCGATGGCGACGAGGAATTCGCCGAGTCGCCGCTCCCGGTCAGTGAGACGGATCTCCATACCGCAACGAGGGTCGGGGCGGACAAACGCTCCGGGGTCGCGGCGACTCACTCCAGCGGGCGGTGCGGGACGATCTCTGGACCCTCGCGGACGGTGGCGTCGACGCCGAACACCTCCGCGAGCAATTCCTCCGTCACCACGTCCTCCGGCGGTCCCCAGTCGTAGGGGGTGCCGTCGCGCAGCGCGACCAGATTGTCGGCGTAGCGGGCCGCCTGTGCGATATCGTGGAGGACGACGCCGACCGTCACCTCGTGGTCGCGGTTGAGTTCGCGCACGGCGTCGAGCACGCCGAGCTGGTGGCGCAAGTCGAGGAACGTCGTCGGCTCGTCGAGTAGGAGTACCTCCGGCTCCTGTGCGAGCGTCATCGCGATGCGGGCGAGCTGCTGTTGGCCGCCGGAGATGTTGCCGAGTTCGGTCTCGCGCAGGTGTTCGATGCCGGTGACGGCCAGCGCCCGGTCGACTGCGGCGCGGTCGGCCTCGGAGAGCGTTTCGAGGAAGCCACGATGCGGATAGCGGCCGTGTCGGACGAGTTCCTCGACGGTCAGGGTGTCGGGCGTGTCACCCTCCTGTGTGAGCAGCGCGAGCGAGCGGGCGAGCGACTTCTTGTCCATCCCGTACACGTCGTCGCCGTCGAATCGAACCGACCCGGTCAACGGTTCGAGTTGCCCGGCCAGCGCCTTCAACAGCGTCGACTTCCCGGAGCCGTTCGGCCCGACGAGTGCCGTCACCTCGCCCGCCGGCAACACTACGTGCTCGCACGTCACGACCGGCTCGTCGGTCGTGTCGCGTCACCGGTCGTCTCGGCTTCCGCCTCCGGGTCGGCCGGCGCGCGCTCCGTCCGCTCCGAGTCGGGCGTCGGTCCCACGTCAGAGCTCACCCAGCTGTTGGCGTTTCCGCATCAGGTACAGGAAGTAGGGACCGCCGACGAGTCCGGTGACGATGCCGACCGGGAGCTGCGTCGGCGAGCCCACCACGACCGGGAAGAACAGCCGCGCGACGGTGTCCGCGACGACGACCAGCGCGGGACCGGCGAACGCACAGCCGACGAGCAGTCGCTTGTGGTCGGTGCCGACGACCGTCCGCACCATGTGCGGGACGATGAGGCCGACGAAGCCGACGATTCCCGCGACGGCGACCGAGGCGGCGGCGGCGACGATGCCGACCCCCGAGAGGAGGAATCGTGTCCGCTCGACGCGCATCCCGAGTGCGCTGGCGGTCGATTCCCCGAGCAGGAGGACGTTGAGTTGACGCGCGCCCAGCGCCGTCCCCGGGAGAACGACGAGGACGACCCACGGGAGGAGCATCCGGACCTGCTCCCAGTCGACGCCGGTGAGCGAGCCGGTCGTCCACGCGACGGCCTGCTGGACCGTCCCCACGTCGCCGGCGAAGAAGAACAGTGCCGTCTGCAGCGAGTTGAGCACCGTGCCGACAATGACGCCAGCGAGCACGAGCCGGACGGGCGAGGTGCCGCCCTTCCACGCGATAGCGTAGACGACGAGGAAGGCGAGCGTCCCGCCGACCGCCGCCGTCACCGGGAGAAGCGTCGAGAGGGTCGGGAAGGCGACGAGCGTCAGCAGGATGGCCAGCCCCGCCCCCGAGGAGACGCCAAGGATGAACGGGCTGGCGAGTTCGTTCTTCGTGACGGCCTGAAAGATAGCGCCCGACAGCGCCAGCGAAAGACCGACGAGCGCCGCGACCAGCACGCGTGGCATCCGGATGGTCCAGACAACGAGCGTGTCCTTGGCGAGGTCGTACTCCGTCTCGAACCCGAGCGACCCGGCGAGACCGTCGCCGAGTAGCAGCGTTGCGAGGACATCGAGCCGGAGCCAGACGGCAGGGTCGAACACCGCACCCCAGGCCGTCCCGAGCGTCATGGTGTAGGTGCCGAAGCTGACCTGCACGAGTGTCCCGGCGAACGCCAGCGCCAGCGAGACAGCACAGAACCCGGCGAGCGTCGGGTCGACCCACTCGAAGCGGTCGACCGCGAGCCGCGTGTCCGTCTCAGTCGCCATGTGTCCCCCGACTCATCTCCTTTTAGGTTCGCCTAAGTCCTCAAAAGCTCACCGGTCCAATCTCAGCCCGTCACGATACCCGCCAGCTCGTCGCGGTCGAACAGCTCCCCCTCGAAGGTCTCCGGGAAGTAGGCCGTCGCGTACCGCTCGACGAGGAACAGGTGATGGAGCGGGCCGCTGTAGATGGGACCGCCACGGAACACCATGTCGTTCCGGACGGCAGTGAGCTGTGAGGCCGTGTCGTGGTCCTTCATGAAGGCGAGCACGGTGTCCTCGAACTCCCCGCGGCCCTTCGTCTCGTGGCCGCGCAGGAGGATCGAATCGGGGTCGACCTCGAGCATCGTCTC
>PXSB01000012.1:0-11159 GCA_003023185.1 Halobacteriales archaeon QS_9_67_17
GCCAGCGGCGAGCCGGCGTACTCGACGACGTGGTAGAAGGCGGTCGGGGCCGGCGGGTCCGTGCTGCCGCCGTCACTGACGTACCCCTCGAACGCGTCGAAGCCATCGACCACGGTCTGGCCGTCCTGCTCGCTCTCGTACCGGCTCGGGTCGGTCGGGAACCACCGCTCGTTGCGGTCGAAGTAGATGGTCGGGGCGAACCGCTCCGCGAGCGACCGCGCTCGGTCCTCATCGACGGCGGTGGTCGTGGCGTCCGGCTCAGCGTCCGGCAGCGAACAGCCCGCGAGCGCCGCGCCGACGCCGCCGGCGATGCTCCCGAGCAGTGCGCGCCGTGACAGCCGGTCCCCGCTCGGCATGGATACGAGATTCACGACCGGATGTGGAATATGCCTTCCGGCCGATAGGGCCGCTCACACGGTCCGGAACACGCGCACCGTGTCGCGGGAACCGGGCTCGCAGAGAAGCTGTGCCAGCCCCAACTCGGTGAACACTGCCTTCCAGTCGCGGTGGTACAGCGGGAACTCGCCGTTGACGTGGCTGACCGTGGCGTCTTCGCGCCCGCGCTTGGGACTGTTTCCTTCGTTTTCGGCCGTGACGAGCAGGTCGTCCGTGACGCGTGCCAGCTCCGCGAACACCCACTCATCGTCCGGGTGGACGTGCTGGAGCGTCTCGACGGAGTAGACCACGTCGAACGCCCCGTCCGGTAGCTCGGGGACGAACTCCTCGATGGCGGCCGTGTGGAACGTGCCCGTCTCCGCGAGTCGCGGGTAGTAGTCGGCCATCAGCTCAAACGCGTCGTCGTTGAGGTCGATCCCCGTGAGATTCTCGTAACCCGCGTCGCGGAGCGACGCGAGATGTCGTCCGGCGCTACAGCCGACTTCGAGCACCGCCGCGTCCGTGTCGACGTAGTGGTCGAAGACGGCCGCGAGCGTCTCGCTCACCTCGTTCGGACCGATCTCGGCGTAGTATTCGGGGGAGAACTCGCCGACGCGCTCGGCCCAGCCGCGACGGTTCTCGTCGGGGTCCATGGTCGACGCCACGAGACGGGTAGGTAAATGCACCACGGGACGGGCGAGGCGGTACCACCCGCCGAGTCGTCAGATGTCGCTGTACGGGCCGCCCTTCGCCTCCCGGAGTCGCTCGACCTGCTCGGCGGAGAGGTCGACCTCGGCCGCGCCGAGATTCTCCTCCAGTCGGCGACCGCCCGGAGTTCGTCCAGCACGTCGAAGTTCTCGTCGGTGAGATACGCCTCGCGGAACCGCGAGGATTCGGCCGCGCGCGACTCGCCGGTCAGCCCCTCCTCGCGGCTGTACTTGCCCGTGAGGAAGCCCTGCCCGAGCGGGCTCCACGGACAGACCCCTATCCCGTAGTCGTCGGCCATGTCGAGATAGCCGCCTTCGATCTCGCGGTCGACGAGGTTGTAGCGCGGCTGGGCGACGGTGAACGGCTCCCACCCCTCCTCGCGGGCGATCTGGTTGGCCTTCGCCACCTTCCACCCGTTAGGGACGAGCGTCGACGTGCCGAGATAGTGGACCTTGCCGTCCTCGACTAACCCGTTGAGCGTCTTCATCATCTCGCGGGCCGAGGTCTCGTCGTCCCAGCGGTGGATGTAGAGCACGTCGACGTAGTCCGTGTCGAGCCGGTCGAGCAGCGCGTCGATGCGGTGGCGGACGTTCTTGCGGTTCGTGCCGCGGCTGTTGGGGTCGCCCTCGCGAATCTGCCAGTAGATCTTCGAGGCGATGGTGTACGCCTCGCGGTCGCGGTCGGCGAGCCAGTCGCCGATCCACTCCTCGCAGGTGCCCCCGCCGTACACGTCGGCGGTGTCGATGAATCGGCCGCCGTGGTCGGCGTACGCGTCGAGCAGTTCGTGAGCGCGCGGCTCGTCGATCTCGAGGTTCCCCTCCTCGGTCTCCTTGCCGAATCGCCACGTGCCGAACTGTATCTCGCTGGTCTGCAGCCCGGTGTCACCGAGCTGAACGAAATCGAGGTCCATACTCGCCCGTAGCTACCGAGGTCGGCATGAAAAGCATACGGCTTTCATCAACGACGATGTTCAGATACGCGGGGCGTCGCTCGACTGTACCATCGCGGTAGGTGGGACTGAAAGGGGCCGGGCGCTCGATCCGGCCCCGACGACGCAAGCACCACAGCGAACGCAGTGAGCGAGGCGCGCAGCGAGTCGCGGACGGGCGAGCGCCCGGGGGCTTTCTACACTGTGTTGTCACCGTATCCTCTGAACTCACTCTTGTTTGAATACTACCGATTGTTCCGGGACAGCAGTTTATCCGCTGGCCGCCGACACACCACCCGTGCCTGCCCCAACCGTCTGTCTCACGTTCGACTTCGACGCCGTCTCGCCGTGGCTCCACATCGACGAGAGCCGAAACACGCCGACAAACCGGTCACGCGGCCTGTACGGGGGCGAGGTCGGCGCGCCGAACGTGCTCGCGTTCCTCGACGAGCGCGACCTGCCGGCGACGTGGTTCGTCCCCGGTCACACCGTCGATAGCTTCCCCGACGTGTGCGAGCGGGTCGCCGACGCACACGAGATCGGCCACCACGGCTGGAGCCACACTCCGCCGAGCGACTACGAGAGCCGCGACGCGGAACTGGCCGACATCGAGCGCGGCATCGAGAGCATCGAGCGACTGACCGGCACAGCGCCCGCCGGCTACCGCTCGCCGTCGTGGGACTACTCGGAACACACGGTCGACCTGCTGTGCGAGTTGGATTTCGACTACTCCTCGTCGGGGATGGCCCGCGAGTTCGAACCGTACTACGTCCGAGACGACACGGCCCCGCCCGACGACCGGTACGACCCCGGCGAGGCGACCGACCTGCTGGAGGTGCCGGTGTCGTGGGCACGCGACGACTATCCGCCGCTCGCGTTCGCCAGCGAGCGGGGCTACACGGCCGAAAACGCGGTGTTCGACGACTGGCGAGCGCAGTTCGACCACGCGCCCGCCGACAGCGTCTTCGTGGTGACGATGCATCCACAGGTGATCGGCCGCCCCGACCGCCTCGCCAAGATAGGCGCGTTCGTCGAGCACGCACGAGCGGCGGGGGCGACGTTCCGCGAGGTCGGGACCGTTGCGGAACGGTACGACTGACCGAACCGAGCAGGCGGACTACGCGTGGACGGCGGCTAGCTCGGGGGCCGGCCAGTCGGCCAGCGTTCCGGTGTACAGCGTCTCGGCTTGACAGTCGACGTAGCGGCGCTGCATCGCGTAGACCGCCTCGGCCGGGTCGTCGCCGGCGTCCAACCGCGAGGCGATAGTCGCTCGCTTCCACTCGGCCGGCGTCTGGCCGTCCGTGACCCGCGTGCGGAGCGGGTCGAGCCAGCCGGCCGCCTGTGCCCGGCTGAGTCCCTGTCGTTCGAGACCGTCGGCCGCGACGGCGAATAGGTCCTCATAGAGCCGGGCGGTGTCGGTCGTCGCGTCGCCATCGGCGGTGATCCATTCGAGATCGGCGGCGAGACCGTCCCGGGCGGCGGCGTAGAAATTGTCGCGGGCCGTCGCCCACGACTGTTCGCCGACGGGATGGTTCTGTGCGTGGAGTTCGGTGAGGAGTCCGGCGAAGGCCGCGACGAGCGAGACGGCGTCCGGAACGGTAGGCTGGGCGGGGAGTGGCCGGAACTCGATGCGGGTGTTCGCCTCTGCCTCGGTCGCACCATCGAACACCGGCCGCACCCACCGCCAGTAGGAGCCGTGTTTGTGTCGGAGGTGGGCGAAGGCGTCGTCGAACCGGGCGCCCGCCTCGCAGGGTGCCGGAACGAGCGTCTCGTCGTCGACGATGGCGTCGACCGCGTCGGCCGGCGAGTCCACGTCGTCCGGGAATCGGACCTTCGCCGGGCCGTCGGTGGGGTTGATGATCTGCTCGTAGATGGGGACCCGGTGTTCGGTCCAGCCGTCATCAAGCAGCAACTCGCGGTCGGGCGACTCGTCGTACAGGTCGGGCGGGAGGACCGGCGCGTTGGCCGCGAGCGCGAGAAGCGGTCCCGCGATGCGGAGCGCGTAGCCGAACTGGGCGGGGAGGTCCGCCGCGCGCCGACACTGGTAGTGGGGCTGGATGGAGGTGGTGAGTGCGACGAACGCCGGGTAGTCGGCAGCGATGTCGACGCCGGGCAGGTCGAGTCGCCCGCCCATGGCCTTGTTGGTGTTCGCAAAGCCGTGATACCGCGGCTCGTTCGTGACGTTGACGCCGAGCGTGAGGTCGTCGGCCTCGGTCGCGGCGGTGAGATACTCCCGCGTCGTCGCCTCGGCCGGCGGAACGGTCCACAGGCCGTCACTCACGAACCGGAGGTCGTCATCTGCGGCCGCACGCTGGACGCCCCGAAGTCTGGCGGCGACGCCGTGTGACAGCGCCCGAAGCCCGGACTCGTTGCACGGGAACGGACAGGTGTTGATCTCGGCGTTGTGGAGGCCGAGTTCGGGACACACGTCGCGGTGCGTGAGGAGGCCACGAGGGACGCGCCGGAGTCGGGTCGTGGCGCGGTCGACGCCGTACAGTTCGTGCTCCAAGCCGAGCGTGGTCTGGTCGTTGTCGAACGTGCCGGCGGCCAACTCCTGCTTGAGCCACGCCGCCTCCTCGCGCACCTGCGCCTCGAACGTGTCGGGCGCGACGCTCCGCCACTCGCGGAGTCGCGCGACCGGGTCAGTTCCACCGGCCATCACGCGAAGATACACCGAGTGACGCGATAAGTCTCACCCCGAACACCCGGAATTCGGACGTTTGAGGGCCGCTAACAACCGACAGCGACTGTGAAGCCACGTCGCGTCGTCCGCTCCGAGCGGTTGTGGGTCACCCACACACTCCCGGCTGACTTTTCACCGCACGGTCCGTACAGCGTCGTATGGCCGACGTACCGCGACTGATGAGCACGCAGCACCCCGACAACGCGATGCTTCCCTTCTTCGCCGACGGTGATGTCATCGAGGGCGACGACGAGATACAGGAGGCGTACTACGTCTACTCGCATCTGGGCTGTGACGAGCAGATGTGGGACTTCGAGGGGAAGGAGGGCGACGAGTACGCGGTGAAGAAGCTGCTCTCGCGGTACGACAGCTACTTCGCGGAGACCCGGCTCGGCGAGGACGTTCGGCTCACCGTTCGCGGCCCGAACCCCGCCGTCGAGGAGTCGGAGGCGAAGATACTGTTAGAGATACTCGAATCGATTCCGCGGTCATACGACGCGGCGGCCCGCTACGCCGAGGAGTTCGACCTGCCGACCCTCCCGCCGATCCACGAGGTCATCGTGCCGATGGTGACGGACGCAGAGCAGGTGAACGTCGTCCACCGCTACTACGAGGAGTTCGTCGCCGGCAAGACCGACCGCGAGGTGGCCGACGGCCGGACCGTCGCCGACTGGGTCGGCACCTTCGAACCCGAATCGATCAACGTCATCCCGCTGATCGAGGAGCGCGAGGCGATGCTGTCGGCCGACGACATCGTCCGCGACTACGCGACCACTCACGACCAGTCGTCGGTGCGGGTGTTCCTCGCCCGCTCCGACCCGGCGCTCAACTACGGGAGTCTCGCCGCGGACCTCATCAACAAGGTGGCGCTCGCGCGCCTCTACCGCGTGAGCGAAGAGCTCGGCATCGAGGTGCATCCGATCCTCGGGGCAGGCCCCGCGCCGTTCCGCGGCGGTCTCGCACCCCCGACCGTCGACCGGGTCCTGTCGGCGTATCCGGAGGTGGAGACGTTCACCGTCCAGTCGTCGTTCAAGTACGACCACCCGGTCGAGGACGTGCGAGACGCACTCGACCGCGTGAAGTCGGCGGAGTTGGGTGCGCCACCGGAGCCAATCGACGAGGACCGCGCGCTCGCCGTCGTCGACCGGATGGCCGAGACGTACTCGCGGCAGGTCGACGCCATCGCGCCGACGGTCAACCGCCTCGCGCGGTACATCCCGGACAGACGCGCCCGGAAGCTCCACGTCGGACTGTTCGGCTACTCGCGTGAAGTCGGCGAGAACCAACTGCCGCGGGCCATCGGCTACACCGCCGCGCTCTGCTCGGTCGGCTGTCCGCCGACGCTGCTCGGCGTTGACGGTCTCACCCCCGACGACGTAGAGTTCGTCGCCGACGCGTTCCCGACGTTCTTCGACACGCTCGCCGACGCCGCTCGCTACTACAACCCCCGGTGTACGGAACTGCTCGACCTTGACCGCGAGGCGCTGGAGGCGGCCTTCGACCACGTCGATGTCGACACGAACCCGACCCACGAGGCCGCCACGTCGACGGTCATCGACGCGTTACAGAACGGCAACGACGAGGCCGTCCGCTCAGGCGTCCGACAGGCCGCCCGCGAACGGCAGTTTCTCGGCTAGTCGCGGCCGGCCCGCAGCCGCTCGCGGTGGCCGTCGGGGACTCGCCGCGACTCGCCCGTCTCGCGGTCGACGTACACCTGCACCGTCCGCGCGGTCGCGTACCGCGTCTCGCCAGCCCGTATCTCGTACGCCATCGGGATGCTCGACTCGCCCAACTCGCCGACGGACAGTTCGACCGTGACGTTGTCGACCTCGTCGATGGCCTCCTCGTAGGACACCTCCAGTTGCGCGAGGACGGTGTCGACCTCGCCGAGCGGGACGCCGACCACCTCGTCGTAGAAGGCTGCTCGCGCCTGTTCGAGATACGTGACGTACAGCGCGTTGTTCACGTGACGCATTGGGTCGAAGTCGCGGAACCGAACTTGAATCTCCGTCGTGTACGGCATCGACGGGTGGAGGCAGGGCGCGAAGGTAAATGATCACCCGAGACGACCGGCGGTGTTCCAAATAAAGTCGATTTAGTTGGACGAGTCGGCGACAGAGTGTGGAAAGCCCCCGGGCGGTACGGTCGCGCGGCTCGCTGCGCTCCGCAGCCTCCCTGCGGTCGGCTTGCGGTGCTTTCGTCGCCGTGCTTCCCGTACCGCCCGGCCCCTTTCAGTCCCACCCACCGCGGCCACTCAGTCAAGCGACGCCCCGCCGGTCTGAACACTATCAATCGACCTGACTCACTCACCCACGTCGAACGTCTTCGCTCGTTCGATTATGGCCTCTGCGCGGCGGACGTGCGCGAGGTCGACCATCTCGCCGTCGATCCGGATTGCGCCGCGACCCGACTCGGCGTCTGCCTCGTTCATCGACGCGACGAGGTCCCGACACCGCTGTACTTCCTCCGGGTCGGGCGTGAACACGGATTCGACCACGGGGATCTGGTCGGGATGGATGACCTGAAAGCCGGTGTAGCCGAGTTCGCGGGCGCGGCGGGCCTCCCGGCGCAGTCCCTCCTCGTCGTCCACGTCGAGTCGCGGGCCGGAGACGAGTTGGTCGACGCCCGCGGCTCGGCCGTCCATCACGAGCTTCGAGAGCATATACTGGCGCTCGTGGCCCTCGTCGGTCCACTCGAAGCCGAGGGCGCGTTCCACGTCCGCGCCGCGGCTGGTCGCGCCCACGAGTGCCGTGACCCGGTCGCTCGCCGCGCAGATGTCGTGCGCTCGCCGGAACCCGTCGGCCGTCTCCGGCAGCGCGACGATATCGACGCGCTCGTCGAGGTCGCGCACCCGTTCGAGATAGGTGAGCACGTGCGCGACCCGCTGGACATCCGTCGGCCCGGTCAGTTTCGGGACGACGAGCGCGTCCAGTCCGGGCCGGACGGCCGCGTCGAGGTCGGCCTCCAGCAGGCCCGTGTCGGGGGCGTTCACGCGGACGGTCGCCGCGGCGTCGACACCTGTGAACGTCGGGAGACAGTCGGCCACGACCTCGCGGGCCGCCGCCTTCTCGTCCAGTGGGACGGCGTCTTCCAGATCGAAGATGTAGCCGTCGGCGCCGTTGGCCGCCGCGTCCGCGACCCACTCGCGGCGGTTCGCCGGCACGTACAGCAGGGAGCGAACTGGGCGCATTGTCGAGAGCACTTCTGACACGGAAATAAACGTTCGGCCGGCGAATCCGATACTGTTCAAATAAGTGTGACTCCGGTGGTTAAGGGGGACAACGAGGTGTAGAAAGCCCCCGGGCGCTCGACCGTCTGCTCGCGGCCGTCGGCCGCTCGCACGGCCCGTGGCGGCTTCGCCGCCACGCTGTCCGCGGCTCGCTGCGCTCCTCGCCCTCCCGTTGGTCGGGCTGCGGTGCTTGCGTCGCCGGGGCCGGATCGAGCGCCCGGCCCCTTTCAGTCCCACCCGACACGGGTTTGCGGCGGAGCGGCGACCCGTTTATTTGAACGCAGTCGCGAACCCGAATCCGGACGCTGATTGACGGCGGCCGCACGCTTATTCATCTGCCGTCGCTTGCGGCGGTATGCGCGTGACAGTTATCGGTGGCGGCGGGGCGGTCGGGGCGACGGTCGCCTACACGCTGGCCATCGACCGGCCGGCCCTCGACGTGCAGATCTGTGATATCGACGCGGACGCCGCGTGGGGCCACGCGACCGACGCTCGCCACGCCCGACTGCACGCCAGCCACCCGGTCGGACCCAACGTCTCGACGACCGGCGACATGACCACTATCGACTCGGGACCGGAGGCGGTGCGCGAGGCGGACTACGTCGTCGTCACCGCGAGCGTTCCGCGACCCGAGGGCGGTGCCGAACGCGGCGGCCGGGAGGCGTTCTGGCCGGGCAACCGCGACCTTGCTGACGAGATTGCCGAGTGGCTCCGCGACGCCGAGCCGTGCCCCGTCGTGGTCGTCACGAACCCGGCCGACCGGATGGTGAGCCGGCTCCACGACCGGAGCGGCTGGCCGCGCGAGCGGTTCCTCGGCTACTCGCTGTCGGAGACGGCCCGCTCGGCGAGCACGGTGAACACATCGTGCCGGCGTTCTCGCGAGCGACCGTCGAGGGCGAGCCGTTGGACCTCGGCGCGACCGCCCGCGAGGAGATACTCGAATACGTCCGCTCGGTGCCGTACGACGTGATGGACCGTCGCGGCCGTCGCGACTCCTCGCGGTGGGTGACCGGACGCGGGGCGGCGCTCGTCGTCGAATCGATGCTGGACGGTGGCACCGACGACCCGATCTGTCTCGCCACGCCGCTCGACGGCGCGTACGGCATCGACGGTGTCGCGGTCAGCGTCCCGGTCGTTCTCTCGGAGACGGGCGTCGACCGGATCGTCGAGTGGGATCTCGCCGACGACGAGCGAGCGGCGCTGGAAGCGGCCGCACGCGCCGTGCGCGAGGCGACCTGACCAGCGGGAACTGCGTGATCGACGACGGGAGGATTTACTTTGCCCGGTCACTCGCCCTTCTGACGTGCCACCGCTTGCCGACGTGACCGTCCTCGACGCGACGCAGATGGTCGCCGGTCCGTTCGCGTCGATGCAACTCGCCGATCTGGGTGCGGACGTGTACAAGATCGAGCGGCCCGACGGCGGTGAACTCGGCCGGTCGAACCCACCCATCGACGAGGGGCGAAGCGCGTACTTCGCCTCGATCAATCGCAACAAGGAGTCAGTCGCCCTCGACCTGAAGTCCGACCGCGGCCGCGACGCCTTCCGCTCGCTAACCGAGGCGGCGGACGTTATCATCGAGAACCACCCGGCCGGCCGGATGGAGCGGTTCGGTCTCGGCTACGAGGCGATCAGCGACCACAACCCCGAGATCATCTACTGTTCGATCACCGGCTTCGGCCACAGCGGGCCGTATCGGGACTTACCGTCGCTGGACATGATCGCACAGGCGCTCTCGGGCGTGATGAGCATCACTGGTCCCGAGGATGGCGATCCGCACCGCGCGGGCATCCCCATCGGCGATATCGCCGCGTCGATGTACGCCGTCCAGAGCATCGCGCTCGCGCTGTACGAGCGTGAACGCACTGGCGAGGGTGAGTTCCTCGACGTGTCGATGCTCGACTGTCTGATGTCGTGGCTCACGGTGCGGGCGGGCAGTTCGTGGGACACCGGCGAGCCGTATCCGCGGATGGGCAACGCCCTTCCCGAGTTCGTCCCCTACGACGTGTACGACACCGCCGAGGGGTATCTCGCGATTGCGGTCGTCGCGGACCACCACTGGGACCGGCTCTGTGCGACCATCGGTCGCGAGGCGTTGGCGGACGACGAGCGGTTCGCGACCGGGGCCGCCCGGCGCGAGCACCGCGACGCGGTCGACGAGATACTCGGCGAGGCGTTCGCAGCCGCGACCGCCGACGAGTGGTTCGACCGCCTCCGCGAACGCGGGGTTCCGGCGGCACCCATCTACGACACGCTGGACGTACGGACGGACGAGCACGTTCAGTCGGGCGACCTGCTGACGACCGTCGCCGACGACCACCGCGAGGTGGACGCAATCCGGCATCCGGTCGCGTTCGACTCGACCGACCAGCAGATCGAGCGCGGCGTTCCGGCCCTCGGCGAGACCACGGCGGCCGCGCTGTCTGCCGTCGGCGTCGACGACGCGCAGATTGACGCGATTCTCGCGGCAATCGACCCGCCCGACCCCTGAGTTCGTCGCGGGTCGCCTCTCGCTTCGAGTTAGGACAGATCCGCCGGCTGTGTGCCGATGTCGGCCGGCCACCCCGGCGGCCGGGCCGCTGACGGGTCGGCCGCCTCGCGTTTCAGCACCATCGGCGTTCGCTTCAGCGAGAGCACCTGCTCGCCGTCCTGATTGTAGCCGCGCAGTTCCGTCTCCACGATGCCGACGTGGTCTCGCGAGTCGCTCTCGCGTTTGTCGAGCACCTCGCTTTCGACGAACAGCGTGTCGCCGTGGAACACCGGCCCGTGATGGCGCACCTCGTCATACCCCAAGTTCGCCGTCGCGTTCTGCGAGATATCGATGACGCTCATCCCGACGGCCATCGCGATGACGACGAGGCCGTTGACGAGCCGCTCGCCGAACTCCGTCTCCGATGCGTACGCCTCGTTGAAGTGCATCGGGTTCAGATTCATCGTGACGTTCGTCAGCCACACGTCGTCTGTCTCGGTGACCGTCCGGCCGTACGGGTGTTTGTAGATGTCACCGACGGTGAAGTCCTCGTAGAAGCGCCCCTGCCACCCTTCGACGAGTCGGCGGTCGTCGTCCGCGTCGCCGGAGTTCGATTCGGTCATGAGGCGTAGTGGGCGAACGGCAGATATTATACTTGGCGACGACTCGAACGGTAGTGTTCAGGTAAGGCTGGATGAGCCGCCACAGCCAGCATAACCAGCTTGGAAGCCCCCGCCGGCTCGACTTCTGCTCGCGGCCGCAGGCC
>PXSB01000012.1:11208-44256 GCA_003023185.1 Halobacteriales archaeon QS_9_67_17
GCGGCGTAGCCGCCGCGCACCGGCCCCTTCCAGTCCCACCCGACCGCACTTGTTCGGTCGGCCATCGCGTGTCTGAACACCACCACCCGGACAGCCCGGAGCCGCGCCGTCAGTACGACCGCGGGAGGCGAAGTTCGTTCTCGGCGACGTAGTTCAGGGCAAGCTGCTGGGTGACTGGGACGAGCCGGGTGAGCCGCGCCTCGCGGAAGTAGCGCTCGACATCGTACTCGCGGGCGACGCCGAAGCCGCCGTGCGTCTGAACCGCCGCGTCCGCCGCCTCGTAACACGCCTCCGCCGCGAGGTACTTCGACGTGTTGGCGAGCGTGCCGGTCGCGGTGCTGTCCTCGTCGGCCACCCGACCGGCGGCGTCGAACACCAGCCCCTTGGCCGCCTGCAGATGCATGTACGACTCGGCGAGCGGATGCTGAATCGCCTGATTCGTCCCGATGGGCGCGTCGAACACCTCTCGCTGCTTCGCGTAGTCGACGCCGCGTTCGAGCGCCGCCTCGCCGAGACCGATACACTCGGCCGCGATGGCGAGTCGCTCCTCGTTGAGTCCGTCGAGCACCTGATAGAAGCCGTCACCCTCCTCGCCGATGAGTCGGTCGGCGGGCACGCGCAGGTCGTCGAACCACAGTTCGAAGGCGTGGACGGCGGTGCTCGCCGTCTTGGGGATCTGCTCCATGTCGAGAGCACCCTGTCGGTTGGCATCCGCGAGATCGACGAGGAACATCGAGATGCCGCGCGTCCGCTTGTCCACGTCGGCCCGCGGCGTCGTCCGTGCCATCAACAGGAGATAGTCGCTCTGGTCGACCCGCGAGGTCCATATCTTCTGGCCGTTGATGACGTACTCGTCGCCGTCCCGCTCCGCGAACGTCTCGATGGCGGTGGAGTCGGAGCCGGCGTTCGGCTCCGTCAGCCCGAACGCCTGAATGGACTGCTCGCCGGCCGCGACCGCTGGAAGCAGTTCCTCCTTCAGTTCCTCGTGGGCGTACTTCACCAGCGGGACGGAGTTGTAGACGCCGCCGTGGATCGCCTGTGCGGTGGCGAAACCGCCGCCGCTGGCGGCTATCTCCTCCATCATCACCACGACCTCCGGGGTGCTCATCCCCGCGCCCCCGTACTCCTCGGGGAGGAGGATGCCGAGCCAGCCGTGCTCGCCCAGCAGGTCGACGAACTCCGTCGGGTAGCGCGCCTCGCGGTCGTTGCACCGCCAGTACTCGTCGTCGAACTCCGAACACAGCTCGCGGATGTTGTCGCGGACGAGCCGCTGTGAGTCGCTCAGTTCGACAGAACAGCGAAGCCGGGTCATGGCTACGTATCCGGCGAGCGGCGTATAAATCTACTCGGGCGCGAGCGACGCGACGACATCGGCGAGGGACGGTTCGTCAGCTAGCGCCGCCAGCCGGTCGTGTGTTCGCTCGGCGGCCGCCTCGTTGAGGACGCGGGTCGCGCATTCGAGATACTTCTCTCGGAGCTGTGCCGTCGACAGCGGGTCCTCGTGGACGCCCGGTGGGTCGGCCTGCGTCCGCTCGTGCGTCTCGCCAGCGGTCGTCACGACGCGGACGGTCGCGCCGTGGCCGTCGTACTCCCGACCGTCGTCGGTCTCAAAGGCGACCCGCTCGCGCAGCGCTGCGATGGTCGGGTCGGTGACGGCCTCCGGCTCAAACGCGCCCAGCCCGACGCGGTCACGGGCGAGCGCCGCGGCGACGCAGTGTTCCATCGAGAACTTCGCCTCCAGTCCCGTCTCGGGGTCGGGATTGACGAGCGCGTCGCCGGCCCCCCGCGAGGCGGTCACCTCGACCCGCTCGACATCGGCCGGCTCGATGCCGTGTTCGTCGGCCAGCGCCGCGGTCGCCGTGACGCTCGTGTGGGTGAAATAACAACAGGGGTAGTACTTGACGTGGATACCCTCGGTGCGGAGCCGCCACGGTTCGCCGGGTGGGGTCGGCATCGTCGTCGCGCCGCCGCCGTACAGGTCGAAGAAGCCGTCGTCGCCGCTCACCGGCGTCGCGTCGGCGCTGAACCCGTCGCGGGCCAACAGCGCGGCGGTGACGCCCGACCGTGCCGCGAGGCCGGCGTGGAGCGGCTTCGTCATCGACCCGAAGTTCCGCTTCAGGCCCGACGGCATCGACGCCGCGATGCCGAGCGCGCGGTGGGTCGCGTCGGCGTCGAGACCGAGCACGGAACAGGTAGCCGCCGTCGCGCCGAAGGTTCCGAACGTCGCCGTCGCGTGCCACCCGCGCTCGTAGTGTTCCGGGCTGATCGGCTCGGCGAGATAACACGCCGTCTCGAAGCCGGCGACGAAGGCTGTCACGGCGTCCGCGCCGGTCGCGTCCGTCGCCTCGCTGGCCGCGAGGACGGGCGGGACGAGGACGACGCTCGGGTGGCCGTCCATCCCCCACGAGAGGTCGTCGTAGTCGAGCGCGTGACCGGCGGTACCGTTCGCCAGCGCCGCAGCCGGGAGGGTGGCGCGCTCGGTTCGGCCGACGAGCGTCGCGCCGCCGTCGACTGCACCCGCCTGCGTGGCGGCGAACCGACCGGCGCGCTCGCCCGCGTCCGCGTCGGCCCCGGCGAGCGTTACGCCGACGGTGTCGACGAACGCCCGCTCCGCCAGTGCGACGAGGTCACTCGGTGCGTCCTCGAACTCTAAGCCCGCGACGAACTCCGCGAGGACTCGCTCCGGTGTGGCTCTGTCTGTCATACTCGTGGACGCGTCGCCGCGAGCAAAAAGCCCTCGCCACGGCCGAGACGCGTTCGGCCGGGCCGGCGGGCCGACCTTTTTGCGATTCGGGGGCGTCTCCGCCGGCATGGATCTCGAACTCCTGCTCGTGACCCAGTACGAGCGCGACCGGGCGCTTGCCGGGGTCGGCGAGGAGTTGCGCGAGCAGGTCGCCATCGCGCGGGACGGGGCGCTGAACGGGATCGGCGTCAGCGAACACCACGTGACCGACGACCACCAGTATCTACTGAACGAGGCCGTCGTCGCCCACCTCGCGGACGCGGTCGGCGATATGCGACTCACGACCGCGCTGTGTCTGCTCCCGTACCACAACCCCGTCCGGATCGCGGAGTTCGGCGCGACGGTCGACGTGCTCACCGGTGGCCAGTTCCGGCTCGGCGTCGGTCTCGGCTACCGCGACGCCGAATACGACGCCTTCGGCGTGGACCACGCCGACGGCCCCGGCCGCCTCATCGAGGGCGTCGAGATAATCGAGCGGCTCTGGACCGAGGATAGGGGGACGTACGACGGCGACCACTTCCAACTTGACGAGGTGACCATCCGACCCAAGCCGCTACAGGAGCCGCGACCGCCCATCTGGGTCGGTGCGAGCAACGAGTCGAGTGTGCGCCGCGGCGCACGGATCGCCGACGGCTTCCTCGGCGCACACGTCCCGTTCGACCTCGCACGCCGACAGATCGCCGACTTCCGCGACGAGCGCGAGCGGACGGGCCGTGACCCCGGCGAGGTCGGTCTCCTCCGGGAGGCGTACGTCGCGGAGACGACCGCGGCCGCCGAGGCCGTCGTCACGGAGCCACTAATGGGTAAGTACGAGGGGTACACGGAGTGGGGCCAAGACGACGCCATCGACGACGACACGTTCGAGTCGGAGTGGAACCGGCTCGCCGAGGACCGGTTCCTCGTCGGGAGCCCCGACGACGTGGTCGCGGAAATCGAGCGCTACCGCGAGGCGATGGATCTCGATCACCTGTTCGTCCGCACGCAGTTCCCGGGGATGGACCCGGCCGACGTGCGCTCGTCTATTCGGCTACTCGCCGAGGAAGTCGCGCCGCGCGTGTGAAGATCGAGCGTCGACGCTCTCTGGCATGCCGACAGCCCGTACCGACCGGCACCGTCAGGCTCACGCCGGCCGGCTCCGTGGACGGATTATGCCGATGGACATCCGACCGTGGGACGACCCGTTCAAGACAGAGGCCGCCTACGAGGGGATCGAGCGTCGGGTGCTCGCGTTCACCGACGAGTTGATGCTGGTTCACTACACCGTCGAGGCGGGTGCCGTCTTCCCGGCGCACACACACGAAGAGACCGAGCAGGCGGTGTACGTCATTGACGGTGAGATCGAACTGTTCGGCGACGAGTCGGCCGTGCTCGGAGCCGGCGACACCTTCGTCGTCGGTCCGGGCACCGAACACGGCGTCCGTGGCCGAGCGGAGGAGACCCAGCTGATCGACGCGTTCACGCCGCCGATAGCCGAGTACGCAGAGGAATAAGCACGCGCGCCGGCGCTCGGCATCGCGCCCCTCTCCTACGAGTCGAACCGGCCGTCAGTTCATCGTCCGGCCGTCGACGGGCGGACCATAGAACTGGCCGTGGAAACCGTAGGGGAGCCGATGCGGGAGTGGTGCGCGCGCCAGTTCGTCCATGCTCGCGGCGTCGAGACAGACGAGCACCGACCGATCCGCGTCGGGATCGAGAACGACCGACAGCAGCACGCCGTAATCGTCGATATCCTCGGGAGCGGGCACGAACACCGGCTCTCCGGGATAGCCACCGGCGTCGGCCCAGCGGGTCACCGTTCCGCCGTCGGGGGCGACCTGCACGAGCGCGGTCGGGAGGCTCGATTCGCCCCGCGTCTCGGCGAGATACAGGCGGCCGTACGGTCGGCCGTTGTCCCGGGCGTAATCGATCATCGGGAACTCGACGGGGCCGTCGTGGACTGTTCGCCGGGACGCGTCACCGCCATCGAGCGGGATTCGATACCGGACGAGGTCACCGGACGGGAGCTTTGGCGCGCCGGCTCGCAGGTTCGCCAGCGTGAGGCCGGTCATCGCGCGCTCGTCCGGGTACGCGACGCAGTCGACCACCACCTCGCCGTCCGTCTCGTAGGCGTTGGCGTGGTGGTAGACGAACGCAGGCGGCGCGGCGACCGTCGCGACGTGGTCGCCGGTCGTCCGGTCGAGGACGACGAACCGGAGCGGCTTGTCCAGCGGTTCGACGGCGTCGATGAACGTGTCGCCGGTGACGACGCCAGTGAGGAGCGTGGTCGTGTCGAGACCGACGGGGTTCACCGTGACGACGGCGTACCGCTCGGTGAGCGCGAAGGAGTGGACGTACGGCGCGTCCTCGAACCGCAGGCGTGTCAGCGGGGTCGGGTCGCCGCCCGCAGCGGGGCGCTCGAACAGCGTGTACGTCGCGCCCCGGTCATAGCTCACGCCGAGGTTGAGGAATCGGTTGCCGTCGCGGTGGAGATGCGCGAGCGTCACGTCACAGTCCAGCCCGGCGGTGAGGTCGACTCGATCCGTCGTTTCGAGCGTCTCCGGGTCGAATCGGATCCCCCACGGCGACTCCGTGACCGCGAGGTAGTCGTCGCCGTAGCGGACGACGCCGACGGAGGGGTTGTCCTGAAACGCGTCGGTCAACGCTTGCCGGAGCCGCGTCCACGGCGGCCGGTCCGCGGGCGTCCCCGGCAACATCGCCCGGACGCCGTCCTGTTCGCGGGCGAACCGGAAGTCCTCGCTCCGGACGAACCGGTTGCTGTACCGGACGCCGTCGTCGAAGGTGAACGACCGGAGCATCGCCAGCGCATCGAACCAGTGGCGAAGGTCGGTGTCGCCGGCCTCGAACGCGCCGGGCCCGTTCGCGATGTAGCGGCCGCGCAGCCAGTCCGGGAAGTGACCCTCGACGGACAGCGACACGTCCTGCAGTTCTTCGCGCTGGGTCTCGAACCCGCGGCGGTAGCCCGTCCCGGTTTCCTGCTCACTTGCCATACCCGTCGTAGGCACGCGTGCCGTAAGTGTCCCCGCTACGGCACCAGCTCGGGGAAGAACCGGCCGTGGAAGTCGAACGGGAGTGCGTGGGGGAGCGGTGCCCGCGCCCGTTCCGTCAGCGTCTCGCCGTCGAGCACGACCAGCGTCGACCGACCCGCCTCGTGGTCGAGTGTCACCGTCAACACGACGCCGTCGTCCGCCGAGTGTGCGCGCTCGTCGTCGGTGGGCCGCGCCGACCCCGAACGCGGGACGAATATCGGCTCGCTGACGGGGGTGTCGTCGCTCCACTCGGTCACCCGACCGGTGACGGTGTCCACCTTCCGGACGGCGCGTGGCCACCGTGTCACCGGCGTGTCGGTCCCCTGCGCGTACACGTAGCGGTGCTCGTGTAGCCGCGTCGCGGGCGAGACGGTCGGCAGGCCCGTCCCGGTGGCGAAGCGGGCGGTCCGCTCGACCGTCGGCTCGCCCGCTGGGTCGGTGACTCGATACCGGTCCAGCCGCCCGGCGACAGCGTCCAGTTGGCCCGCGCGCAACGCGGCGAGGTCTAAACTGTCCACCGCGTCGGCGTCCGGCAGGGTTTCGAGGTCGAACACCACGTCGCCGTCGGTCTGGTAGGCGTTGACGTGGTGGAAGCCGAAGACGGGCGGTGCGGTCGCCTCGCCCACGACGCCGCCGCCGTGCCGGTTGATGACGTACACGGTCGTCCCGGCGTCGGGCCGCCAGCGGAAGTTCTCGACGAACGGCCCCTGACGCCCCGGCTTGAAGAAGGCGAGCGGGTTCACGTCGAAGGGGAACGCGGTCAGGACGACGTAGTCGGGCGTCAGCGCGAAGCTGTGCATGTAGCTCGGGCGGTCCGTCGGGACGGAGGCGAGGAGCTTCCGGCGCTCCGGCGACCGCATCGCGTACACGTGGTAGTAGCTGGGCCGTCCGAACTCCGTCTCGACGTTGACGTGGAGGTCGCGGTCAGGGTCATACCGGAGGTGTGCACAGGCGAGGTCGCCGCTCGGGGCCGGGCCGTCGTACCGGCGATGCCCCAAGGTTTCGAGGCTCGTAGGGTCGACGCGGACCCACCGCGGGCTCTCGGTCAACGCGAGATACTCGTCGCCGATCCGTTCGAGGATGATGTTGGTGTTGTCGTACGGGTCGCCACGGAAGGCGTTCCAGAGCCGCTCGCGCAGCGTCGACTCGCCGGTGGCGAACCCGCCGTCGAAGCGACCCGCCCGCGCCGCCTCGTAGGCGTCGGTCCGGAGGAAGCGGTTGCTGTACCGGACGCCGTCGTCGAACGTAAACCGGGTGAGCATCGCGAGCCCGTCGAACCAGTGGTCGACGCTCCCATCGCCGACCGAGAAGGAGCCGGGACCGTTCCGGACGAGACTCCCCGACAGCCACTCGGGGAGGCTCCCCTCGACGGGGAGGGCGACGGTCGTCTCCGTCGACAGCGAGTGGAAGCCGAGCCGGTCGTCGGGGCCAGAATCCTCCGAGCGTGCCATCGTGGTTCATACGGCTACCAGCCGGATATGTGCTGGCGTCGCCCACACCCGTTCCTGTGCTCGGGCGTGTGGGTCGTCGGGGCGCGTATCAGCCGTCCGTCCTCTCGACGCCCGAATCGATTCGTACACTGTCGAGCGCGTCCTCGACCGCCGCCCGCATCCCCTCGCGGAACGCCTCGACGCCGTACTTTTCGGCGGTGGCCGCGATGTCGTCGGCCGACAGCGCGACGCCGTCCGTCTCGAACCGGTCGAGTGCATCTCGCAGGTTGTCCGGCCCACGGTCGTACAGTAGACCCGTCTCACCGTCGTCGATCTGGTGTTGGGTGTAGCCGTCTCGGACGCCGATGACGGGCGTGCCGCTGGCCAGCGCCTCGACCGGGACGATACCGAAGTCAACGACCGCGTGAGAAGTATACCGGCGGCGAATTCCGGTTCTCAGAGAGACAGTTGCCGTGGCGGGAGACGTTCATCGATCCCAGCATGTGGTATGATGGCGACGAGATCATCTTTCTTATCGAGGGGCCGGGAGTGCCAAACTACACGCGATAGGCTACAATTGCCCAGACCGAGTCGTGCATTCAGAGAGTCAAGCGATACTTCGGTCTGGTGTGGGGTATGAGAGTCCTGAAAAGACGCTGAGGTCTCACAGGTGCCAGCCCCTACAGGAGCCCGGCGTCCCGGGAGATGGCCCGCACGGTGCCGCGGAACGGTTCGCTAATAGCCACGAGTGTCGCGAAGTAGACGGCACCGCCTAACCCGACGACGAAGACGACGTACCCCCACCAGCGGAGCGGTAGGGCCTCGCGGGCGCCGTACACAACCACGCCCATCACGAGGCCACTAACACCCTGTTCGATCAGAGGTCGCGGGAGCAGCGACAGTGAAGGAATGATCGACCGGACTGCGTACGCGGCACCCACGTATGCGACTGCCTCGCTAATCACCGTCGCGGCGACGACACCGATTGGGCCGACGGCGAAGAACAGGCCGACACCGAGGACAACGTTCAGCAGGAAGACGACGGTCGAGATACGGAGGTTCAGGTCCGGGCGGTCGAAGCCATCCAAGGTTGATACCAAGACGGATTTCTGTGAGCGGAAGAGGTGGAATAGTGCGAGGCCGGCAATAAACGCCCCGGCATCCGCGTACTGTCCGCTGAATATCGTCACCACAACTGGCGTGCCGATGATGAGTGCGCCGACGAACAACGGGATGGCGACGATACTCACGTACGAGAGGTTGTTCTGGATGTCGCGGTCGACATCCTGCTGCTTGCTCCGACGATTGCTGATACGCCCCATCAGGCCGCTACTCGCCACGCCGGCGACGAACATGGCGGGTGTCGTCAGTCGCAGCGCAACCTCGTAGTTTCCGACGATTCCCGGCGTCGCTAGGAATCCGAGTAGGAGCGTATCCATTCGGTTCTGCGCTGTACCAACGAATCCATTGGGGATGCTCGACTTCGCAAACGTCCATATCGCCCGGATGGTCTCTCCGCTCGGAACCATTGGTCGGATGCCGAGGAAGTAAATCACTAACGGGGCTATGAGAAGGTTCGCTAGTACTATCCCTCCGACCATCCCAGCGGCCCCGAGTCCGGCAAGCACAAGCGCCGCCTGTGCGATGATTCTGACGACATCGCGCCCGGCCATCATCCACTGGCTGCTGCCGAAGTTGGCGCTAGCCTTGAGTATCTCGAGGGTCGCTACGTACGTCACCATGCCTACGAACAGTACGGACAGGAGTAGCCAACCCCTCGGTTCACCCGTGAAATCGGCGATCAGTGGAGACAGCAGCCACGCGCCGGTCGTGACGATCACCGCTGACACGGCCACGCCGAGCAGCGTCGAGCCGACCGCTTCCCCAGACGGGAACCCTGCCTCGGTGAGTCGTTTCCGGCAGGCGTTCGCCCACCCCGTGACCGGATTGTCGAGGATCGACACCACGGCCATGAGGATGTAGAAAGCGCCGTAGCGGTCAGGCCCGAGTTCACGGGCAAAGAGGATGGCGCCGAGGAACGCCACGAGCATCGTCACGACCCGGCCGACGAACCCGATACCGACCTGCACGCCGAAGTCCGTGTCGCCGATGTCCATGCGTTACACCTTGTACCCTAAGTCTTCCAGTTGGCGCATCGTCTCGTCGTCGATGTCCGGGTCCGAGTCCGTGGTTGGTCGTGCGACCGACTCTATGGACACGGTGAACTCGTCGCGAACGGGTTCGGGAATCGCCACCGTCTCCGCGTCTCCGTCGCGGGACGTCTCGATCTCGTACCGAAGCGTCCGTCCCTCCGTGTCCCACTCGTAGCGTACGTCGCCCTCGTAGACGGTGCGGACGCCTCGCGTCCAGTACTCGTCCTCACCGTCGAAGAACAGCATCCCCGGCCGTTCGGCCGACACACGCTCGCGTGAGATCTCGGGGACTCGGCCGTCCTCAACGATGCCGCGCACCACCTCGCCAACATCGAGCAACGAGGTCAGGCCGGCGTCGTCGGGACCCTCTGCGCCGATGACCACGAACGGGACGTGAAGCAGTGCTGTCGAGAAATCCATGTGGCCGAGGTCACGCTCGCCGGGGAGCCGGAGTTCCTCGCCGTGGTCGGCGGTGACGATGACGACGGTGTCTTCGTCCGTCCGCGCCTGAAGTCGCTCAACGAAGGCCGCGACCTGCTTGTCGAGGTACCGGACGCTCGCCGCGTAGAGATCGCGGTAGTTCTGGAGGTACTCGTCGATGGTCTCGGGGGCAGCCTCACGGACGGTCTCGGCGGAGAGAGACCGCGAGTGCCAAGCGTAGGGTACGTCCGAGTCGAGAATGCGGAGGTTCTCCATTGGCCCGTGCGCATCGATAAAGTTCGCGAACAGCAGGAAAGGCTCGGCGGCCGCTTCCCGCAACGCCCGGTCGATAACCGCCGTCGCGCCGAAGTCCCCCAGCTTCGGCACCCGCGTCCCAGTAAGCCATTCGTTGAGTTTGATGTACAGGCCGTTGCGCAGACTCTCCGTCAGAACGTCCCGCTCGCGCGCCATGGAGACGTACTTTCGGTAGCGGTCGAGTCCGGTCGTGTCGGCCACCTCACCGAAGCTCACGGCGTCGAACGAGCGCTCGTCGTTACCCGCGAACGAGTCGAACGTGTCGAACAGCGCCTCCGCGCCGAACGACTCCGAGACGGCGCCGTTAGCGCTCAGTCCGACCGACCGGTGGTTGAGATCGTTGAAGAACGTCACCTCCAGATCCGCGTAGTTCGGATTGTAGCTGTGGACGCCGTGGTGGCTCGGGAGCCGCCCATTGAACATCGATGCATGACTCGGGACGCTCCAAGAGCTGGGCGCGTAGCAGCGGTCGAACTCGACATCCGCCAGCTCCCGTAATCGTGGAGCGTGCTCGTCGAAGTAATCCTTCCGGACCGTGTCTAACACGAGGAGGGCGATGTTCGTCATCTCACACCTTGTAGCCGAGGTTGCGGAGTCGCTTGTCGACTTCGCCCTCGTCGGCCTCGTGATGGCTGATCTCGCCGTCAACGATGCGGCGGCGCGAGCCCACCTCCTTGACGGCCCACGGCACCTCGGTGAGCTTCGGGTGACGAACACCATCCGGGTGAGCGTAGCAGCGGAGCGGGAACGGCCAGAGCCACTCGCCAAACAGTTCACCGTGGTCGGCGGTGAACACTGAGCGTCCGCCGAGATCCTCGGCGAGTTCTTCCGCGTAGTGCAGGGCGTACAGCAGATTGTCGAGGTAGCCGTCCCAGACCTCCTCGCGGGTCACGTTGCCCTCTTTGAGGTCGTCGCCGGGGTGAAGCCCGCTCTGTGTCTCGGGCTTCTGCGTCCCGTCGCTGTTCCCGACGATAGGGGCGTGCGGCTGGAAGTAGTGGACGACGAGCCGCTTGTTTGGGTAACGCTCCTGCACCTGCCGGGCCGCCTCGGAAAGCGTGTCGGGATGGATAGTCACGCCCCCGCTGACGCCGACGCCATCAATGGCGCCGCCGGCGTCTTGAATCTCCTGTTCACTGAGTTCGCCGCTCTCGACCCAGAGATTCACAATGTCGTGAAACGAGTCGGGCGCGATCTTCGAGATCCAAGGATTCGCCGTCACGTAGACCGTGTCGGGGTACTCGCGGCCGTCGAACGTCTTCTCCATCCACTCAGGACTGGAGCAGCCAATAGAGTGGACGCGGCGGTACTCGTCGAACCGAGGGGTGTCTGTCGCCTCCTCGAAGAGGTCGGCGCGACACGCGTCGAGGATGAGGAGGTTGTCCCAGTCCTCCTGCATGTAGTCGATTCCCGTGTTGCCGTGGAGCTTTCCGAGGACAGGACCGGCGATTCGCGAAGAGAAGCGGAGTCGCCACCAGTACGGGTCGTCGCCGTTGCGGGCGATTTCCGAGGCAGCGTAGCGGAGTTTCCCGAGCATCTTATCGTTAGCCCCCGGCTCCACAATTAAAAGCCCTCTTGGTTTCGCCGTGCCGGTGCGTCAGCCGCATACGCCGACGAGCGAGCGGTACAGATCGGCGTGTGCCGACGCCACTGCGTCCATCCCGTGCTGGTCGCGGTAGCGCCGCATCGCCTCAAGTATGGAGGTCGGGTCGTCAAGGAGTTCCCGGACCGCCACCGCGCCAGCGTTGGGGTCGCCCTGTGGGAACACCACCGGGAAGCCGTAGTCGTCTTGGAGATCGGCGAACTGCTCGACATCGGTGCCGACGACCGGAACCTCGTACGCGAGACACCAGTTCAGGATGCCGCTCTGCGTGACCGTCTCGTAGGGGAGCAGCGCGACATCCATGGCGTTGAACAGCGCGTGGAACGCCTCGTCGTCGAGTACACCTGTGATGCCGACGCGGTCGCCGCACCGCTCCCGGAGGTCCATCAAGTAGTCCTCGTAGGTCCCTTCGTGGATGCCGCCACCGACGAGGAAGGTTACATCGTCAACCCGCTCAGCCACGTCAACGAACAGGTGGTATCCCTTCTGCGGGCGGACAAAACCGGGCTCGGCAACAAGCGGTCGATTTGGGGAGATGCCCAGTTCGCGCTTCGCGTCTGCCTGCGGCATCGGATGCAGGTCGGTCGGCACGCCGTGCGGCAACACCTCCACGGACGAAAGCGGAGCGGTCCGTTCGAATATCTCGCGTGTGTCCTCGGAGAGAAAGATGGCGTGGTTGGTCACCGCCGTGAGGAGGCGGTTGTTGAGCCACAGGTACGCCGACTTAACCGATTCGACTGGGGGAGCAACGGTCTCCTGACCCCACGCGCTGTGAAAGGTAACGACCAGCGGTCGCCCCCGGAGCGTCGTCAGCAGCCAAAGCAGCGGGAATACGAGCCAGCTGGCGATGCTCTTCGGCCCGTAGATGTCGTACTCGTGCTGGACGTGGACTACATCGGCGTCCGTGAGTCCAGCGCGGACGCTCTGGACGACGTAGTGGAAGACATCAAGCGACCGGAGCTTCAACGGCGTGCGGGTGTGTTCCACCGACAGCGCGTTCTCAAGGGTCGTCGTGTACGTCGCGATACCGCAGTCTTGCTCGGAGCCGGTGACGAAGAACTCAACTTTCATTTGCATCAAATAACGGTTATCAAAGCTGTTGCCGTCGGCATAATAACGCTTTTTATCGCCGCGACGCGCAGCGATTTGTCGGGCACAGCGGTCGACAGCCGAAAAACCGAAAATGAATTGACCAATCCCCGGGATTCCAGAAATGAATGAAGCCCCTCGGAGCGCTCCGGTACGCGTATCAGGAGATACGTGACAACTACGACGACCGGTTCTGGTGGCGGGACCGGTTCCTGCACCGTATCGTCGCGCCATTCCACCTCTCCGCCTATCCGACCCGGAAGGAGAGCGTCGACGTCATCTCCGAGGACTGGGACACCCTAGTCGTTCTCGACGCCTGCCGGGTCGACTTGTTTGAGTCATACGCGGACCTCGGAAACTACGACGAGTACGACATCGTACGGAGCCGCGGGAGCGCGACCCAAGAGTGGGTCCAGCAGAACTTCACCGGTGGATCCTTCGGCGATACCGTCTACGTGACTGCAAACCCCTTCGTCTCCCGTGAAGCCGGCGACGCATTCCACGCCATCTACGAACCGTGGCTCACGAAGTTCGACGAGGAAACGCGGACGGTGCTCCCGGAGCAGACGACGGAAGCGGCTATCGAGGCGTATCGGGAGCACCCCGACAAGCGGCTCGTCGTCCACTATATGCAGCCACACCACCCGTTCGTAACCGCACCGGACCTCCGGTTCCACGGCTGGCAGATCGACGACTTCGACGGCTGGACTGAGCATCAAGAGGAGACCGGCTTGAAAGACGCCACGGCTCACGGTCGTCCCCACACCCCGTGGGACGCCCTCTACATGGGGCTCGCCTCGAGGGAAGATGTGTGGGACGCGTACGGCGAGAACCTCGACGTGGCACTCGACGCGGTCGCCGACCTGCTAGGAGAGGTCGACGGCCGGACCGTCGTCACGAGCGACCATGGCAACATGCTCGGCAAACGGACGTTCCCGGTACCGATGCGCGTGTACGGCCACCCGAAGGGCGTCCGGAACCGGGAACTCGTCGAGGTACCGTGGGCCGTCGTCGAGGGTGAGGAGCGCCGCGATGTCACCGACGACGGGACGGCGGCGGCCGAGGAGCACGACCAAGATGTCGTGCAGGACCGACTCGATGACCTCGGCTACGTGTAGTCAGCCACTGAGGTCGTTCAATGCCACCCACTGCGTCTCTATGGCAGACTGCAGAGACGACCTGAACCGATCCATGCTGAACTGTGTTGCTGTCGTTCCCGGCTCTCCGTTGATGCCGTTCCTTTCGAACCGCTCGATAGCTGCTATGATGTCAGCGGAGGTACCGTCGTGCGTGTATCCGTTCTCGCCGTCGGTGATATACTGCCCGGGGAATCCCTCATCGCGAGAGAGGACAGCCTTCTCACTGGCGTTGGCCTCGATAGGGACGATGCCGAAGTCCTCGTTGCGGCCGTTGAACATCACGACGCGACACCGCGAGAGCAGGTCGAACTTCTCGTCCTCGCTCACGAACCCCCGGTACTCGATGTTCTCTGCGCGGTCGATGCGTTCCCGGACCGAGTCGTCGATGTCCCCCATTCCACCGATCATTATGAGCCGTTGGTCCACGCTATCGAACGCCTCAACGACTGCCGGGACGCCTTTCTCCTCGTCGAGTCGCCCGAGATGTAGGTAGTAGCCGTCGTCACCCTCGTTGTGATACTTTGAGAGGTCGAGCGGTGGATACAGCACCTCAGAGTCCCGCTTGTAATACTTCCAGAGGCGCCGTTTGATGATCGGTGAGTTGACAAGATAGTAGTCGACGCGCGGGTCGACGGTCTGGTCTCGGGTTCGAAGATACCGGACCAATGGCCGCGCTAATATCCCGCCGATTGATTCTTTTCGGTCGTGATAGAGGTCGTAGAACCATCTTGGCGGCGAGTGACAGTAGTTGACGTGTAGCGTATCATCCGGCGTGATGACCGCACGCGTCGTCGCCCCCGAGGTGACGAGCACGTCAGGATCACCAAACTCGCGCCAGTCGACATCTTCCCACATCGCGTATTCGAAAACCCGGCCCGCGCGGTGCTGGAGATGGCGCATTAGCGTGTAGTCAAGCGATGGGATCACATTCTTGAATGTCACGTCACCGTACGGGTTTGAGGTGTCGGGAGCCGGTTCACCGAGGGTGTACACCGTCTCCTCGTCCAGCACTTCAGCGAGATGCGTCACGAGATACTCCGCACCGCCCCACGCGTTGACGTGCCAGTGAGCGATGGCGATGTCGAGGTTGGTCAGTGCCACCTCACCACCCCGTGCACGTATCCGGTACCCGCAGTCGACGTCAGCACCAGCAATATCACGAGTTGCTTCGTCCTCTCAGCTTCAGGATCACAAACCAGCCGTCGCCGGTTTGAGTGTGTCTTCTGCGGGGACTCTTTCGTCGGTCGGTCGTCATAGTTGGCAACTGTGATTTCAACTTGGCTCTCCCGGAATTCTTGATACTTCCTGAATTCGTCGCCGCCCCGTTCACAGTACCAAGGATGACCGGCCCGTGATTCGAGAGGCGTAGATTCCATACAGCCCCCTGACACCCCGTAGAAAATAGATTGGTGGTGAAGTGGTACAGGAATCTGTCATATTTCTTCTCTCCCAGTTGGTCCAGTGTTCTGAATCTGCTCACAGACCTCGTACCGAGCATCCGATTAGCCATCGGCGCGGCAGTCGGCGTCGGCGCAGTCGTCTACTTCAGCCTGTTACTGCTCGTATCGGGTGACTTCCGAGCCCTCGTCACCTCGATACTCCCGGTCGAACTCCCGAGTCCCTGAACGGCCCAGCGGCTCAGCGGTCGCGCAACAACTCCCGAATCGACGCCTCGACGGACTGTTCGGGCGTCCAGTCGAGCGCCTGTTCGATGGCCGTCGTGTCGACGTCAAAGGTATCGACGAGCGTCTCGCCGCTTCGGGGATTCTCCGCGAGTTCGATGTCCACGTCGATGTCGCGCTCCTCGCGGGCGACCCGCTGGACCGTCTCGGCGACCGACATCACGCCGGGATCCTCATCGCTCGCGACCTCGAAGGCGCGAGCGCCCGTCTCGCCCGCCCGGTTCGCCTCGACCAGTCGCTCGGCGCTCCGGCAGAACGCCGTGGCCACGTCCTTCACGTGGACGAAGTTGCGCGCCTGCGTTCCGGGTTCGTACACCGTGAGCGGGTCGCCGGCGAGCGCGCGGTCGACGAAGAAGTTGATGACCGTGTTCTTGGAGACGCGCCGGTCGCCGACAGCGTGGTCGCCGTAGAGGTTCGAGATCATGAACAGGTGGGCGGGGACGGCGTCGGCGGCCATCGTCTCGACGGCCCGCTCGCCGAGCACCTTCGTCTCGCCGTACCAGTTCAGGGGGTCGCGCCGGGCGTCGGTCGTGATGGGGAATCCCGGTGGGTCGCCGATGACGGCCATCGAGAAGGGGAACGCGAGCGCCGCGCCGTGCTGGCGACACCAGTAGGCGACGTTGTTCGTCCCGACGACGTTCACCTCGTACGCGAGGTCGGGATTCGTCTCGCAGTCGTCCACGCCCGAGATGGCCGCGAGATGGAGGACGGCGTCCGCGCCCGCGAGCGTCTCGGCCAGTCGATCACGGTTCCGGATGTCGACGTGCTCGACCGGAACGCCGTCGATCTCGCGAATCTCACCGAGGTAGAAGTTGTCGAGCGCGGTGAGGTCCCAGTCGGGGTGTGCACGGCGAAGATCACGGACGACGCGGCTCCCGATGAAGCCGGCCGCGCCGGTGACGGCGACGCGTGGCGAGTCACTCATCGAGCGAGCAACCGCAGGGCGGCGTCAAGTGCCTTTCGCGTCGCAGGCTTCGACGCTTGGTGATTGAAGCGAAAGTACCGACGACAAGGCTCAGTTCGACGACGTGACCCGACCCTCGACGAGCGCGTCTCTGAGGTCGCGAATGCCTTCGCGGAGCGTCCACTCCGGCTCGAACCCGGTCTCGGCGAGGCGGTCGAAGTTCACGTGATACGAGGGACCGGGGTGTTCGTCTTCGAGATACGTCACGTCGACCGGCGCGACCTCCTCGCTCACGATTTCGGCGATCTCGGCGATGCGGTAGTTGCCGGCGTTCGAGCCGACGTTGTACACGTCCCGATTCCAGTCGTCGGGGTTGAGGGCGGCAGCGCGATACGCACGGGCGGCGTCCTCGACGTGGATGAACGGCCGCCAGTTCGAGCCATCGCCGTACACCGTGAGCGGGCGGCTGGTGAGCGCCTGGAAGACGAAGCTGTTGACGACGAGGTTGAACCGGACGCCCGGCGCGTGGCCGTAGTTGGTCGCCATCCGGAGCGCGACGCCGTCAACGTCGAACTCAGCGGTCGTCTCGCGGAGCAGTGTCTCCGCGTCGCGTTTCGTCTCCGCGTACGGGTTGATCGGTGCCGGCTCGACCGTCTCGTCGATGTCGGTCGTCGGCGCGCGGCCGTAGATGTTACACGACGAGGCCAGTACGAGTGTGTTGACGCCGGTCTTGCCGGCGGCGGTGCAGACGTTGCGCGTCCCCTCGTAGTTAGTCGCGACCGTCTCCTCGCGGCGGTCGTGCGTGCTCGCAGCGCCGGTGATGGCCGCGAGGTGGATGATCGTATCCGCGTCGCGAGCGGCCGCCTCCACGTCGCCGTACTCGCGGATGTTGCCGTTGTGGAATCGAACGGTCCCGTCGCCCAGTTGCCCGGTCAGCGCGCGCGGCGACCCCGACGAGAGGTCGTCCATCACGGTCACGCGGTCGACGCGGTCGTCGGCGCGCAGTTGGGGAACGAGCGCGCTACCGATGTAGCCACAGCCGCCGGTGACGAGGACGTGGCTCATTGCAGCGCATCGGGGAGGAACCGGTCCTCGTGGCTGGTGATGACCTCGCGGTACCGGACCAGCGTGTCGAGGATGTCCTCGACGCCCTCGGCGAAGGTGGCGCGCTGCTCGCCGATCAGATCCATGTAGCGGTCGTTGTCGATCTCCATGCGGTGGGTCTCGTCCTCGTCGCGGGGGTTCTCGACGTGGGTGACCTCCACGTCAAGATCGAAGTCGGCGGCCACGTCGCGGATGGTCTCGGCCAGTTCGACGATGGCGATGGGTCGGGTGACCTGATTGTAGACGGTGAGACCCTCGGGCGCGCCGGCAGTCTCGTCGGTCGCATCCGGGCCGTCGCCGCACGCGAGTCGGGCTAACCCTTCGACGGCGTCCTCCAGCGAGACGAACGGCTTGCGTTGCTCGCCCTTGCCGTAGACGGTGAGCGGGTAGCCCGCGACCGCCTGCGCGGCGAACCGGTGGGCGACGACGCCGAAGTAGTAGTCGAAGTCGAACCGCGTCTTCAGTCGGTCGTCGGCGCGCGTCTCCTCGATCTCCGTCCCGTATGTGATTGCGGTGCGCACGTCCGAGATCGGGATGTCGAACTGCTGGGCGGCGAGCCGGAGGTTGGCTGCGTCGTGTGCTTTGCTCGTATGATACCACGACCCCGCCATCGCCGGGAACGGCACCTCGTCGCGCTCGCCGTCGTGTTCCATTACGGCCCCGCCTTCCGGGATCGGGAACTCGGGCGCGCCGTAGAGGCCCGTCGTCGTCGTCTCGACGAAGTGGGTGTCGGTGAGGCCCTGCTCGTGGAGCCCGAACAGGAGGTTCCGGGTCGCCTGCATGTTGTTGTGCTGGGTGTAGTTGGCGCGCTCACCGTTGATTTGTGAGTAGGGCGCGGACGGCTGTGCGGCCGTGTGGACGACGGTCGACGGTTCATGTACCTCCAGTAGCTCCGCGACGAAGGAGCGCTCCGTCAGGTCGCCTTCGACGAACGAGAGGTTCGACAGACTATGGACCTCGCGGGCGGCGTCCAGACGGGTCTCGATACTCGCGATCGGCGTCGCGCTCGTGGCCCCGACCTCCTCGACCCAGCCACGACGGGCGAAGTTGTCGACGGCGAGCACACGTTCGTCTGTTCGGGTCGCGATACGGAGCGCGGTCGGCCACCCGATGTAGCCGTCGCCCCCGGTGACGATGATGCTCATGGTTACTCACGATATGAGTAACCACGTGCAAGTAGTTTGCCATCGTCGGGCCGGAAGAGGTTTGTCGCCGGAAGTGCCAGAGTATGGTGGTGGGGGAAGCGATGCGTATACTCGACAAACAAGGGCGGTTGTTCGGACGAATAAATATCATCGATGCACTCGTACTCTTGCTGGTGATCGCAGTGGCGACAGCGGGTGCGACGCTCGTCGGGAGCGTCGCCGCGACGGCCGGCGTTCTGGCGCTTGGGGTCGCCGGATTCGCCGGGCTCTGGGCGGCCGGACCGCCGTCCGCGCCAGACGACGTAGAGGAGGACACGGGCGAAGAACGACTAGGGCAGTTCGCGCTGGTCGACGCCGGCACACATCCGCGAGCGGTGGTCGCGGATCTTACGGTGGAGACGCTCACGGCCGAGGGTGAGGCGACCGTTCATGAACTCGTGGAGACGCCCGCGCTCGACGGGACACACTTGTCCGTCCGTCTCGAAGCGACGGGCGACGAGCAGCCACCGTACGGGACGACGGTCGCGTTCGAAGCACCCGCCGCCCGGCTCACGGGGACGGTGGTCGCACACGTCGACGCGTCGCCGACACAGACCGTCGAGGTAGCGTTACAGACCGACGCGCCGCCGTCGGTGGTCGACGCCGTCGGCGATAGCGTCGAGCGCGTCGTCGACTCGACTGAGCTCCGAGTGACTCTCGACGCCGTCGCTGCGGGCGACCAACTCCGCTACGGAGGAACGACGCTTCGACCCGGCGCACGCGTCGCGCTCGGCGGAGACGCGGCCGTCCTGACGGGGACGGTGACCGGGGTGGGCCGAGCGCCGTCGCAGGTGCGCGCCGGACCCGCCGAATCCATCGCGGGGCGAGGGGCCAGCGTCGCGCCGTCTGTCGAAGACGACTGACGGTCGACCCAGAGGGAAGTTGTTTTGTTACACCGGCCGCGACCGGAGATTATGGAACTGATCGACGAGCGTGGGCGGCTGTTCGGTCGGGTGAACGTCGTCGACGCGCTCGTCGTCCTGCTCGTGGTCGCGGTGGTCGCTGCCGGCGTCGCGCTGGTCGCCGGCGGTGCGGGTGGCGGGATAGAGACGACCGCGGAGGAAACGAGCCGCGTCGTAACGGTGGAACTCGGGAGCCACCCCGACCGCGTCGCCACGCTCGTCGAACCCGGGAACGTCACCTTTGCCGGCGAGGACGCGACGATCACCGACGTGTATCGGTCGCCGACGGCCGACGGCGTACTGCTGGTCGCGGCCGTCCGCGTCGACGGTCAGCGAACGACCGGCGGCTTCGAGGTCGGCCGCACGCCGCTCCGGTACGGCACGGAGCCACACCTCGAAAGCACGAACTACCGACTGAAGGGTCGCGTCGTCAGCGTCGGGAATCAGACGACGGTCGAAACGCGACAGCTCGCCGCGACGATGGAAGCGAACGTCTCGACGGCCGTCGCCGATGCCGTCACCGCCGGCGACGAACGGCGGATCGCTGGCGAGACAGTCGCCACGGTCGAATCGGTCGAAACCGTCGAGCGCGGCGACGGCTGGCGAGTCGTTCGCGTCGACCTGTCGCTGTTGACGCGTCCGACCGCAGAAGGGTTCACCTACGGCGGCAGAGCGGTCCGTATCGGGACTCACCTCGATTTCGAGACGATGCGCTACCGGTTCCGTGGTCGCGTGGTCATGACGGAGCCATGAGTGAGACATCGGACGACCCAGCCAAGTCGCGACTCCGCACGGCCTTCCGAACGTCGTGGCTCCGGCGAACGGCCGAACAGGCCCGTGGCCGACTCGAAGCGGTCGCCGAGCGGTCGCGGCTACTCGACGCACTGGATCAGACAGGAGCAGTGCTCGGTCGCACACTCCGCTCCTCACGGCTCTACGCGTGGCTCACGGCCGAACCCGACCCGGAGGTGATCGTTATCGACCTCCGCGAGACGTACACCGTCGGACCGGTCGTCGCGGCCATCGACCGCGTCGCGAAACGAATCGGCCCGTGGTGGCGACGCTCGTGGCCGAAGCGGACCGGCGAGCGCGTTGCCGACGGTGTGCGACCGATACTCGCCGACTCGCGAGCCGTCGACCTGCTCGCGGCGCTGCTCGTGCCGCCGGAGCCACCGGAGGACGAACGCGGGTAGATTCCTTGGGTTGGCCGCGAAGACGGAACTACGGCGGAGACTACCATCCGTCACGACAGCCACGAAACCGGAGCAGGTGACGTCCGGTCAGCGCTCGCGGACGCGCATCTCCACAGGGTCGGCTGGCCGGGCCGTGATCGACGCGAGCAGGTCGAACTCCGCTGGGCCGACGAGGTCGAACTCGTAGCGCGGCAGGACGGTCGCAAGGACGAGCTTCGCCTCCAGTAGCGCGAACCGGTCGCCGATACAGCGGCGTGGACCTCCGCCGAAGGGGAAGTACGCGAAGTCGGGGAGACGCTCGCGGAGGCCGTCCGCCCACCGGTCTGGGTCGAAGGTGCGCGGGTCGTCGTAAAACCGGTCGTCGCGGTGGATCGCCCACTGGCTCATCGTCACCGTCGCGCCCGCGGGTATCTCGTAGCCGGCGAGCGTGTCCGGCTCCGTCGCCTCGCGGTTGATAGTGTGGACCGGCGGGTAGAGCCGCATCGACTCCGTGATCACGCGGTCGAGATACGGTGCGCCGAGCACGTCGGTCGCGGTCGGCGTACCGTCGATCTCGTCGAGTTCGGCGCGGAGTCGACCGGCGATGTCAGGGTGGCGTGCGAGCAGGTGGAGGGTGAAGGTGAGCGCGAGCGCGGTCGTCTCGTGGCCCGCGAGCAGGATCGTCATCACCTGATCGCGAAGCTGTTCGTCGTCCACGTCGTCCTCGCCTTCGAGCAGCGCCGTCACCACGTCGTCGGACGGGTCCGCCTTCCGGGCGCGGATGATCCGATACACCACCTCGTTGAGGGCGTCGATTGCGCGCCGGTAGCGGCGACGACCGGGCGTCGGTACGCGCTTCGGAATGAATCCTTCCCACACCTTCTCCGTCTGTCGCATCGCCGTCTCCAAGGCCGCGCCGACCGTCTCCACCTCCTCGTCGACGGTCATCCCGAACATCGTGTCCGCGATGATGGCGAGCGTTACCTCCATCATGTCCTCGTGAACGTCTGTGACCTCGCCGTCGTCCCACTCCGCTAACTTCTGTTCGGTGGCGTCGACCATCGCATCGGCGTAGCCCCGAACCCGGTCCGGGGTGAACGACGGCTGGAGGCGGCGGCGCTGCCCGCGCCACGTCTCCCCCTCGCTCGTGAGCAGGCCGCCACCGACGATTGGCCGGAGGAGTCCCTGCACGAAGTCGCCCTTCACGTAGTTCTCGTTGTTGTGGACGAGGACGCGCTCGATTGCGTCGGGGTCGTTGAGTTGGTAAAACGGACGGCCGAGCACCTCGTAGTACGCGATGTCGTCGTACGCGGCGGCGAGACGCTCGGCGAAGCCGAACTGGTCGCGGGCGAACTGGTGTGTGTTGCCGAGTATCGGCAGTCCGTTCGGGCCGGGAGGGCGGCGGCGCGTTGCCATCGGCGACAACTGTCTCGGCTACAAGTAATACGTTTGCTTCTCCGACGGTCTCTCGGTATCGGAGACTGAGACCGTATCCTCAGGCGCGGTGACCGCTGCCGACAGCCATCGCGGCGACGTTGACAGCGAGCAGTGCGGCCAAGAGGCCCGGGCGTTCGGCCGTGATGCCGCTGGCGAGCATCGGCACCTGCGCGAACGCGAGGAGGATACCGGCCCAGAAGGCCGTGCCGCGTGCGAAGTGGCCAATCGTCGCCGCCGCGCTGGCGAGGTCGGTCGGGGCCGCGGCGGGGAGGGCCGCGGCGAGCGTCGAGGCGGGGTCTGCGGTGGACATGGGCTGACTCGTCTACCTCTATGCCCCACACCCACATATACCGACCCGACGCTCAACGTCGTTTCGCGACGCTTCACGGGGGGAATGCGACGACGGTGCTCCTCGACAGACGTTTTACGACAGTTCGAGAGCGGCCGAGAGCTTTTATTGCGGGAAGAGAGCGGCGTACTCGCTCGCGGCGAAAGCCGAGCGATTCGGCCTGCCGTCGGGCCGCTCGATACGCCGGGCAGTAGTCAACTACTATTGAACGAAGTTCAATCGAGATTGTAACGCTTTTGTCGCCGTAGTTCGTGGCGATGATCGATGCGGGGTGTCGTGCTCGGCGGGACGAGTTCGGGAACCGGGAAGACGGTGGCGACGCTGGCGACGATTCGGGCCTTGCAGGCCGACGGGTGGACGGTCCAGCCCGCGAAGGCCGGGCCGGATTTCATCGACCCCAGCCACCACGCGCAGGTGACTGACGCTCCTTCGCGCACGCTGGATCCGTGGCTGCAGGGCACCGGTGGCCTCCGGCGCAACTACGCGCGGGGTGACGGTGACCTCTGTGTCGTGGAGGGAATGATGGGGCTGTACGACGGGTCGGTCGCCAGCACGGCGAGCGTGGCCGAGGGACTCGACCTGCCGGTCGTGCTCGTGGTCGACGCCTCGGCCGGGATGCAGAGCGTCGGCGCGACGGCGCTCGGCTTCCGCGAGTACGCCGCCGAGGCGGGCCACGAGGTCGAGGTCGCGGGCGTGCTCGCACAGCGCGCGCACGGCGGCCGCCACGCCGACGGCATCCGCGAGGCGCTCCCCGACGGCATCCGCTATCTGGGTCGGATACCGCCGGACGACCGGCTGGAGATACCCGACCGCCATCTCGGACTGGCGATGGGCGAGGAGGCGTCGCTCTCCGCGGACGCGCTTGCGGACGCGGTGGCCAACATCGACGGCGAGGCGCTCGCGGAGTTGGCGCGAGAACCGCCCGCTGGTCCCGACTCGGAGCCGCGACCGGCGACCGACGCGACCGTTGCGGTCGCGGCCGGGCCGGCCTTCGCCTTCCGGTATCCGGCGACCGTCGAACGGTTGCGCGAGCGGGCCACGGTCGCCACGTTCGACCCCGTCGCGGGTGACCCGCTGCCGGCGTGTGACGGCGTCTACCTGCCGGGTGGGTATCCGGAACTGCACGCCGCCGCGCTCGCGGACGCGACTGCGCTCGACACGCTCGGAACGCGTGCGGCCGATGGACTCCCCGTCTACGGCGAGTGCGGCGGACTGATGGCGCTCGGGGAGACGCTCACCGTCGACGGCGAGACGCACGCGATGGCCGGTGCACTGCCCGTCGAGACGCGGATGTGCGACCGGTATCAGGCGTTAGACCACGTCGAACTCGAAGCGCGCCGGGAGACGCTCACGGCGGGGGCAGACGACCGTCTGCGCGGCCACGAGTTCCACTACTCCGAGCCGACGGTCGCCGGCGACGCCCGGTTCGCGTTTGACGTAGTGCGAGGCGAGGGGATCACCGACGAGCGCGAAGGGCTGTGTGAGCACGCGACGCTCGGTACCTACTGTCACGTGCATCCGGAGAGCGGCGCATTCGACGCGTTCCTCGACCGGTTGGCGCACCGATAACTGAAGCGACCGAACACGTTAGGTATCGATTTCGTCCGTGTGGCGGGCGCACCGAGTAGTATGCGGAAGCAGGAACTCATCCACGTTCACGAACTGCTCGCGGCGGTCGAACGGTTCTGCGAGTGTGAACTCGGCGTGCGCGTCGACGCGCCGGAGTACGAGTCGATGCGCGTCCGACCGCACGCCATCCACGCGGCGAAAGCACGCCACGAGACGGCGGTGTTTCACCTCGCCGAGACAATCGACGAGGCGATGACCGATGCAGTCGCAACAGAGAAACCCGCCCCGGAAATGGCGGCGGACTGACCTACTCGACGGTCACCGACTTCGCGAGGTTGCGCGGCTTGTCTATCGGCCGGTCGAGCGCGTCCGCGACGTGGTAGGCGAACAGTTGGAGTTGGACGTTGGCGAGGACGGCCGCCGTCCGCGGATGCGTGTCGGGAATATCGAGGACCCGGTCCGCGTACCGCGCCACGTTGCTCACCCCGTCGGTGACGGCGACGACGGGCGCAGAGCGCGCCTCGACCTCCTTCACGTTGCCGATAGTTTTGCGCGCGGCTTCGCCGTCGCCGGTGACGACGGCGATTACCGGCGTGTTCTCCGTGACGAGCGCGAGCGTGCCGTGTTTGAGTTCGCCGGCCGCGAACCCCTCCGCGTGGGCGTAGGAGATCTCCTTCAGCTTCAGTGCCCCCTCCATCGCGACGGGGTAGTTGAGCCGCCGACCGATAAAGAAGAAGCCGTCGCTGTCGACGTACTCGCGGGCGACCGCGGCGGCGTCGGTGTCATCGAGCAGTGCTCGCACGTCACCCGGGAGGTCGCGCAGCGCGGCGACGAGGCGGCGAACGTCGGTGTCACCCGGGCCGGCCGTCTGCAGCGCGAGCAGATTGAGCGCGGCCAACTGCGCGGAGAACGTCTTCGAGGCCGCGACGCCGATCTCCGGGCCGGAGCGGATGAACAGCGCGTCGGCACACTCGCGTGCCATCGTCGACCCGACGACGTTCGTCACCGCGAGCGTCCGCGCGCCGCGCCGCCGTGCCTCGCGGAGCGCCGACAGCGTGTCGGCCGTCTCCCCGGACTGTGAGACGCCAACGACGAGGTCACCCTCGATGGGCGGCGTCTCGACGGCGTACTCGTGGGCGTAAAAGGCCCGTGCGGAGACGCCAGCCGCCCGGAACAGCGCCGCTCCGTACAGCGCGGCGTGATACGAGGTGCCGCAGGCGACGAACTGGACGCGCTCCGGGGCGGCGTCGAGATCGAGGGCCACCTGCCCGCCGAGTTCGTCGACGCGCCCCTGCAGACACTGCCGGAGCGCCCGCGGCTGTTCGTGGATCTCCTTCAGCATGTAGTGGTCGTAGCCGGATTTCCCCGTCTCCTCGGGATTCCACTCGACCGTGTCGACCGGCTTCTCGCGGCGCGTGCCGTCGGGACCGGTGACGACGTAGCCGTCGACGTCGATGCGGGCGAACTCGCCGTCGTCGAGATACACGACGCGGTCGGTGTACTCGCGGAACGCGGGCACGTCGCTGGCGAGATACGTCGCGTCGTCGTCCACGCCGAGGACGAGCGGCGAGTCGCGTCGGGCCGCGAAGACGGCTTCGACGCCGGCGACCGTGACCGCGACCGCAAAGCTCCCCTCGAGGCGGTCGACGGCGGCCCGGACGGCCGTCTCGGCGTCGGCACCGGCGGCGAGTTCGGCCTCGACGAGATGTGGAACGACCTCGGTGTCGGTGTCGGAGGCGAACGCGTGGCCGTCGGCGGCGAGTTCCTCGCGAAGCGTCTGATAGTTCTCGATGATGCCGTTGTGGACGACGGCCACCTCGCCCGTGCAGTCGACGTGTGGGTGGGCGTTCTCGTCCGTCGGCGGGCCGTGCGTCGACCAGCGTGTGTGGCCGACGCCGACCCGGCCGTCGAGCGCGCGCCCGGCCAGCGCCGCTCGGAGCGCGTCAAGCTCGCCGGCCTTCTTCACCACGTCGAGGCTGTCGTTCACGAGCGCGACCCCGGCGGAGTCGTAGCCGCGATACTCCAGCGTGTCGAGCCCGGAGAGCAGTGTCCCGAGCGTGTCGCCGTCGCGGCCGACACAGCCGACGATGCCACACATCAGCGGACCACCCGCCCGTCTTCCGGAATGTGACCGCTGGCGACCGCGCCGACGCCGACGCGGGCGTTCGCCCCGACGAGCGTGCCGGGCACACAGCGCGCGCCGCCACCGACGGTCGCCTGATCCGCGAGCACGGCCCCTAGTCGTTCGTCGGGGAACACCCGGTCGCCGACGCGCACGTCGGCACTGCCGCCGGGGATAACGGCCCCCGGCTCGACGGCGGCGGCGGTCCCGGTCACGCAGTCGCGGACGGTCGCTCCCGTCCACACCCGCGTGTCGGCATCGAGCACGGACCGCTCGACGGCGGCGTTGGCCCCGACCGTCGTGTTGCGACCCAGCGCCGTCTCCGGGCCGACGACCGCGCCGGCACCTACCTCCGCGTCGGCACCGACGACGACCGGTCCCTGTAGCGTCGCGTCCTCGTGGACGCTGGCGGTGTGGTGGACGTACACGTCGCGGGTGCGCTGGCTCTCGGTCACCCACCCGTCCGCGAGGAGGCGGCGCGTGACCTCCAGCAGGTCCCACGGGTAGGTCGCGTCGACCCAGACGCCGTCCGTCCGAACCGCCGGAACGCCCGCCTCGTTGACCTGTGGCGTCAGTCCGTCCGTGAGGATGAGCGAGCCGTCGCGTCGGGGCGTGTCGGCCAACTGCTCGAACCAGTCGCCCGGCAGCGCGTACACCCCGGCGTTGATGAGGCGGTAGGCGTCGTCTCCGGGCTTCTCGACCAACTCGACGACTCGGTCGCCGTCGAGTTCGACCGCGCCGTACTGGCTCGCGCGGGGGGGTTCGCGCACGGCCATGACGGGTTCGTTCCCGCCGAAGCGGTCGAGCGTCGCCGTCACCGTCTCGGGGTCGATGACGCGGTCGCCGTTCACCGCGACGAACGACCCGTCAATCGTGTCGCGTGCCTGCAACAGTGCGTGCCCGCTCCCGAGTTGTTTCGCCTGTCGGACGTACGTCACCGGCACGTCGCGGTACGTCGAGCCGAAACGTTTCTGGACGCGGTCGCGCTTGTAGCCGACGACGACGACGATGTCCTCGATCCCAGCCTCGACGAGCGCGTCGAAGACGTATTCGAGGATGGGGCGAGTGCCGGCGGGTAACATCGGCTTGGGTCGGTTGCGCGTGAGCGGGCGGAGTCGGGTCCCCTCGCCCGCCGCCAGCACGACCCCCGTCGTCACAGTCATGCCAACTTAGTTACTCGCAGTCGTAGTAAACGCTTCGGCCTCAGTCGTACATCCGGTCGTCCACCTCGGGGAAGTCGATGGAGCCCTCACCGAGGCGGGCCTGCACCCGACTCCGGTACAGCAACATCGCCAGCTGTGGGATGGCGTTCGGCTGGACCGGCATCGGCTCGTCGAACGCCTCCCCCGCCCACGCGTTGTAGTCGGCGGCGATGTCCATCGCGTCCTTGAAGGAGCGAAACATGAGCTCCTTGAACGGATCTTGCATACGCAACGTTCGGGGGCCGGCCTCTTACGCCCGCTGGTCTCGGCCGAACGCGGGTCGCCGCGGAGGGCAGACACAAGCCGCTGCCGCTCTAACCGTAGGTGTGAACGTATTCTGGCACCAGCGCGACCTCCGACTCCCAGACAACCGAGGCCTCACCGTCGCCACCAACGACGGACCGACGGTGGGCGTCTACGTCGTCGACTCAAACGTACTCGGCAGCGTCGGGAAGCGACAGCGCGCGTTCCTGCTCGCCGGCGTCCGCGCGCTGAAGCAGGCGTACCGTGACCGAGGGAGCGACCTGCTTGTGCGGTCCGGTCCCGCCGTCGACGCGCTCGCAGATATCTGTGCGGATCTCGACGCGGAGACGGTGTACTACAACACCCACTATCGGCCGTCGCGGCGCAACCGACAGCGACGGGTCGACACGCGACTCGACACGGAGCGGGTGTCCGACCTGACGCTCGTCGACCCAGCGCGGCTCGACCCGGGCCACGAGACGCACAGCCAGTTCAAGCGCGCGTGGACCGATCTGCCGATACTCCCGGCGCTCGACGCGCCCGACGACAACCTCGCGGACGTGACCGACGCGACGACCGTGCCCGACGTGGAGGCGGATATCGACCTTCCCGAGGCCGGCTACGAGGCCGCCCGCGCCCGGCTCGACTCGTTCGTCGCGGACGGCATCGAGTCGTACAGCGCGACCAGAGACGACATGACGGCCGCCGTCGAGCGGCCGGCGAACTCCGTGTCGCGCATGTCGCCGTATCTCGCGACCGGGATGATCGGCATCCGGGAGACGTACGGCGCGGCGACGAGCGCGCACGACGCGGCGGACGGCCGCACGCGAAAACAGGTCGACAAGTACCGCGACGAGCTGTCGTGGCGCGAGTACAACTACTATCTGCTGTACCACGAACCGACGCTCTTGACCGACAACTACGTTGATTTCCCGAACGACATCGCGTGGCGCGAGGACGACGACGGGTTCGAGGCGTGGAAACGCGGCGAGACGGGGTATCCGCTGGTCGACGCCGGGATGCGACAGCTCGCCCGCGAGGGGTACATGCACAATCGTACCCGACAGGTGACCGCATCGTTCCTGACGAAACACCTGCTCGTCGACTGGCGGAAGGGTGCCCGCTGGTTCACGAAGCAGTTACTCGACCACGACCCCGCCTCCAACTACGGCGGCTGGCAGTGGGTCGCCTCGACGGGCACCGACTCCGTCGACGTTCGCATCTTTGACCCGGTCAGCCAGATGGCGAAGTACGACGACGACGCCGTCTACGTCACCGAGTACGTCCCCGAACTGGCGGGCGTCGACCCCGAGACGATAATCGAGTGGCCGAACCTCTCACGCGGCGAGCGCGAGTCGCTCGCGCCCGACTACGCACACCCCATCGTCGACCGGAACGAGGGGTACGAGCGCGCACAGCGCGTCTTCGAGACGGCACTCGGCAAGCGGTGAGAGCCGAGCCGAGGTGGCTACAGCACCGTCACGAGCCCGCCGACGACCGCCAGCCCGCCGAGACCGAGACAGACGAGCCAGAACGCGACGCGTGCAACGACCCGGAGCAGCGCGTCGATAGTGAGATAGCCGACGAGCGCGCTCACGGCGACGGCGACGAGCGCGGCGGTCGGTGACAGCGTCGGCACGCCGTCCGCGAGCACGAGCAGTCCGGCACCGAGCGCCGCCGGAATGGAGAGGAGGAAGGAGAGCCGGAACGACGCCTCGGGATCGTAACCGCGCAGGAGCAGCGCCGAGACAGTCGATCCCGACCGCGAGATGCCCGGCAGGATAGCGAGTCCTTGCAACACGCCGACGAGCAGCGCGTCGCCGAGCGTCGGCTCCGTCCGGTCGCCCAGCCGCGCGCTCGCAACGCGCTGGAGGACGCCCGTAGCGACGAGCAGGAGGCCGATGAGCACGATGAACGTGCCACCCGCGAGCACGGGAAACAGTTCCTCCAACGTGGCGTAGGCGGCGATACCGACGCCGCCGGAGACGAGCGTCGCAAGCCCGAGAAACGTCAGGTCAGGCGTCGCGCCCGGCGCGGCGGGTCGCCACGACGGCAGTTCGCGCAGCAGTGCCGTTATCTCGCCGCGGTAGTAGACGGTCGCGGCGAGCGCCGTGCCGACGTGGAGAAACAGCGCGAACTCCGTGGCCGCGCTCGGCGGCAACCCCTCGACGACCGACAGGTACAGGGCGATGTTCCCCTCCGAGGAGATGGGTAGCCACTCGAAGATGCCCTGTAGCACGCCGACGACGACCGCGAGCCACAGCCGGTCCATACCCGGACAGGTCGGCCGGCGTGCTTGAACCCGGCGGTTCCGGCCGCTGTCGCTTTACCCCCGCGCGCTGGAGGCGACTGCTCAGGCCTCTCCGCGTAGTTCCGCACAGTCGATCAGGCCGATAGTGTGTCTCCTGTCGAGCGTCGGACGCTCGTGGACGAGCCGTATCCGGCAGTCACCCTCAACGCCGACGGTGACCGTATCGCCCGGGCTGACGACCGTCGTGCCGTCGGGACCGGTAGAGACGCTCCCCTGCCACGGTCCCGGCTCGACCTGTTCCGCGTCGTCCACGTCGGCGAACCCTTCACCGGTGAGGACCAGACGGTCCACCGCAACATCGTCCCCGCCGTCGTGTCGGATCGTCACGACACCCCGGTCACCGTCGACCGCGGTGTAGTTCCCGTCGAACGCCACCTGTGGGGCCCGAAGCTGGTTGGTATCGACGACGCTCCCCTGAAGTCCGGCACCGACTGCGGCACCCGTTCCGATGCCGACCACGACGAGGATGCCGACCGCGACGTGGGCGAACTGTGCGGGTGCGAGCCGGCGGAGACCGGCCACCCCGGCGCGGCGATGGGCGACGGCAAGTGCCGTGGCGATAACCGCGAGGAGGGCGGCCGCCACCTCGAACGGCGTAATCGCCGGCGGATAGCTCGTCGTCCACAGGACGCCGACTGGCAGCCCGGGGACTGTTGCCAGTGCCGCGGTGAGAAGCGCAGCCGTCCGAACGCGGTCGTCGCCGGCGAGCAACCGATAGCCGCCGACCGCGAGTGGGACGAGCGCGATGGACGCGAGAAGTGCGACCGACGCGACCTGTCCGAACTGCGCCGCGAACCGCGCGGCTGCGTCCGACCCGTCGGGCGTGAGATAGTAGTGCCCGCCGGGTATCGGTCCGAACGACATATTGGCCGCGACCCCGACTGCGGCCGACGTAACTGCCGTGACGAACGTCAGCGCGAACGCGACGCCGAGGAAGCGGTGTTCCGGCTTCATCTCAGGGGAACAGCGCGTAGACAGCCAACCCGAGCGCAGGCGCGAGCAACGCGGTTAGCACGGTCAGATAGGCGAACGCGGTCCGCCGTTTCAGCGCGTTGTCCGGGAACAGCCCGGAGGCGTAGCGGTAGCCGACCACCTCGGCGACAGCGAAGAACGCCACGGTGGGGACGGAGACCAGCAACCGCGCGACCGTACACGAGACCGGTCCGCAGTCGGTGGCGAACTCCACGGCTTCGGGGTAGGTGGGCTGTACCCGCGCGGCCTCGTCCACGGTGAGCCCCTGCCGCTCGACCCACTCAGCCAGCGGTCCATCCTCGACATCCTCGAACCGGAGCGTCGGGTCGGTCGCCATTACCTCGCTGACGAGGTCGGAACGACTGTCGGCTTCCAGCAGCGCGGCCATCGCACACGGCTCACCGTTCGCCCCGACGAAACAGGGTACTCGCTCCGCGCTCCGGCGGTTCGTCGGGAAACGCCCCTGTTCCTGATACTCGTGCAGTCGGTCGAGGGTGCGCTCTCGACGGGCGGCGCGCTCCGGAGCGAGGTCGGGATCAGCATCGCGGAGGGCTCGCTCGCCACGCCGGAGGTGTGCGCGGATTCGAACCTCCTCGATTCGGCGACGCAGCAGCGAGAGTGCGCCCACGAGCCGACGAGGGCGGCGACCGAACATACCGTTGTCTTCTCAACTGCCGAGTAAGTGTTTTGGGGCGAGCGGGGGCTGTGGATTCGATAGCTGCTGTAATCATCAAGTAACGTTCGACGTGGTGTCGCCAGAATACGCTATCTGTGTGCGTTTCGATGGCTCCCGATAGTTCGGGACGGAACAGAGAAACGAGAAGCCGGTGCGGGCTTCAGTAGAACGCGACGGGCGTTCCGGTGGCGTCCTCGCGGTCGATCTTGTCGAGGGCGTCCTCGAAGTCGGCCGTGTGGACCTCGGTGCGGCCGTCGCGGATGGCGAACATACCGGCCTCGGTACACAGCGACTCGATCTCGGCACCCGAGAACCCCTCCGTGCGTTCCGCGAGCTCGTCGAAGTCGACGCTGTCGGCGAGGTTCATGCCGCGCGTGTGGATGTCGAGGATTCGCGTGCGCCCCTCGGCATCGGGCTCGGGCACCTCGATGAGGCGGTCGAAGCGGCCGGGCCGGAGGATGGCACGGTCGAGCATGTCGAAGCGATTGGTGGCGGCGATGATAGAGATGTCACCGCGTGCCTCGAAGCCGTCCATCTCCGAGAGTAACTGCATCATCGTCCGCTGGACCTCTGCGTCGCCCGAGGTCTTCGACTCCGTGCGCTTCGACGCGATGGCGTCGATCTCGTCGATGAAGATGATAGCGGGTTCACGTTCGGAGGCGAGTTCGAACAGGTCGCGGACGAGCCGTGCCCCCTCGCCGATGAACTTCTGGACGAGTTCGGAGCCGGCCATCTTGATGAAGGTGGCGTCGGTCTGGTTCGCCACCGCTTTCGCGAGCATCGTCTTGCCCGTCCCCGGCGGCCCGTGCAGGAGCACGCCCGTCGGCGGTTCGATGCCGACCTCGTCGAACTGGTCGGGGTTGGTGAGCGGATCCTCGACGGCCTCGCGCACCTCCGTCAGCTGCTGGTCGATGCCGCCGATGTCCTCGTACTCGACCGTCGGCTGATTCGTGACCTCCATCGCCTGTGCGCGGGCGTCGGTCTCGTCGTCAAGCACGCGCTGGACGGCGAAGGAGTCGTTGATGGCGACGCGGTCGCCGGCCTCCAGCTCCTCGGCGAGCCGCGGCGACACGTCCGTCAACACCTCCTGATTGTTGCCGTGCTGTTTCAGGACGACCTCTTCGCCCTCGTTGAGTTCTTCGACCGTCGCGATGTACAGCGACGAGGTCTTCAGCGCCTCGTTCTCGCGCTGGAGATGGTCGACGTCCTCGCGGAGGTCGTCCTGTCGGCCGCGAGCAGATTCGAGCTGGTCGGCGAGTTCGTCGTGAACACCCACGATATCCTCGAAGTGATCGCGGAGCGCA
>PXSB01000013.1 GCA_003023185.1 Halobacteriales archaeon QS_9_67_17
GCCACTGCCGGCGAGCGAACGCCAGCATCGGAACGACGACCGCGAACAGCGTCGCGACCACGTGCGAACCGATACCCAGCCAGCTCCCACCGACGGAGAGCACGCCGGTGAGCAGGACGCCGACGACAGAGCCGAGGACCAGTTTCTCTGTCTTATCCATACGCATATACAGAGGCGAGTCGTCGATTGACGTTCCCCCGAACAGGTTCGTCTGTCGCTTACTGCACGTTCGTGTATGGATATCGCTTCAGCAGAGGAATTGTAATCACGAATGCGCTACGTTGATAACTGGGGCGTGCCGACGGTCGCACATGATCGAGATCATCGACGGGGAGGCCGTGGCGAGCGAGATACGCGACGGACTGGGCGACGCCATCGCGACACTGGAGGACGCCGGCGTCACGCCCGGCCTCGCGACGGTGCTGATGAGCGACGACCCGGCGAGCGAGACGTACGTTTCGATGAAACAGCAGGACTGCGAGGAGGTCGGGATCGACGGCATCCACGTCGAGATCGACCCCGGCGCGCCGGCTGCGGAACTGTACGAGACGGTCGAGGATTTGAACGCGAACGACGAGGTGCACGGCATCCTCGTCCAGATGCCGGTCGTCGATCAGGTGGACACTCGCCGCGTCCTACGGACTGTCGCCCCCGAGAAGGACGTCGACGGGTTCCACCCGGAGAACGTCGGTCGTCTCGTCGCCGGCGACGCGCGGTTCAAGCCGTGTACGCCCCACGGCGTCCAGAAACTGCTCGCACACTACGACGTGGAGACGGAAGGTGCGGAGGCGGTCGTCGTCGGCCGGTCGGACATCGTCGGCAAGCCGATGGCCAACCTCCTCGTCCAGAAGTCCGCCGTCGGCAACGCGACGACCACCGTCTGTCACTCGCGGACGGAGGATCTCGCGGGCCATCTCGGGAACGCCGATATCGTCGTCGCCGCCGCGGGCGTCCCGGAGATGATCGACGGGACGATGCTCAAGGAGGGAGCGACGGTCATCGACGTGGGTATCAACCGCGTCGACGCCGACACCGAGAAGGGGTACGAAATCGTCGGCGACGTCGAGCAGGCCAGCGCCCGCGAAGTCGCCGGACGCATCACGCCCGTCCCGGGCGGCGTCGGCCCGATGACCCGCGCCATGCTGCTGTGGAACACGGTGAAGGCCGCGAGCGAACAAGCCGGCATCGAGGTCACTCTCCCCTAAATCAGGTAGACAAGCCGCCCGTGATTGGGGTGAAGATTCAAATACCGAAACGCGACCATCGTTCTCGTGCGCTGACGCGTTGCCGACAGTCGGGCGAGACCGTTGCGCGACCACCTGCTGTCGAGTCTTCCGGTCGCCTGCTCGCTATTTGCCGCGCGGTCACCGCGCGTGTCTCGACGGGGGGGAGCCATGCCTGTCGCCGGCGCGATGGCCAGCCCGGCTCAGGCCAACTCGTCCAGTCGTGACTTCGCCCGTGCGAGTGCAGTTTCGTCGTCGTCAGCAACGTAGCGACCGATTTCGCGAGCGATGCGGACGAGCGCCTCTGACTCCGCTGTGGGAACGTCGCCGTCCAGCGCGTGCACCCGCTTCACGTGTGGGCGGAGTCGGTCGAGCACGTCGCTCGCTGCCGGATCTGGATACTCGTCGAGATACGCGCGGAGGTCATTCCGGTATTCGCTGATGGCGCGTGCATATGCCAGTCCGCGTGAGTCACGAAGCGACTCCGGAACCTCGTCTTCCGGCGGTCGCTCGTCCAAATCGGCTCCGCGCAGCAGCGACAGGAAGTAGTACTCCTCGTCGTCGTCCACGCTCATGGCGCGTCCCACCGCATCCGCGACGACACGGAGTTCCGTCGCGGCGAGATACATGTCTGTCAGCGGCCGGAGTTCCGCGCCGTCGATGAAGCCGTAGCTCCGGACGAATCCCCGCGTCGTCCCGACGGCCTCCTCCGCCACCTCGCGGAGCGGCTGGTCGTCCACCGCCTCGCGAACTGCCGTCAGGTCCAGCTCCACGTCCGATGCGGTGTGGAGCTTCCGCTCCTCGTCGACGCCCACGCTCCGCATACTCCCGCAGGCCGGACACTCGACGCTACCCGTCTCGTAGTAGGACCACCGGGTGCCGCAGGACCGACACTCTCGCGTGCCGCGCACCTTCATGTCGGAGGATTGGTCCGGTCGGGCAAAACAATCCGGGTCCGGTCGAACAGTGCCACCTGTTCGTCCGGCAGGATTTATATGATCGAAGGGGGAAGTAAGGGTATGTCGGACACTCCGACGACACACGAGGATAGAGGAAGTCGCCGCGAGGCGGCTGGCCGGGAAATTCGACGGTAACGTCACCGTCACCCGCGACGCCGACGAACTGTTCTTGCACGTCGACGAAACGACCTACGGACTCGACGAAGGTGCCGTCTCCGAGCTACGCGAACGGCTCGAAACCGTTCTGACCGGCACGCAGGAGTACGTGTACACGAGCGGCGAACACCGCGAGGACGGCAGTTACGTCGTCGCCCGCCGCGGCGCACAGTCGTCCGGGAACCGCAAGGTGTTCGAGTCGTTCCGCGCCGTCGAACGGCTCTACGAGCGTCTCCCCGAGACGTTTACCGCCGATGACCTCTCACGGACCGGACTGACCGACGGCCGACGCCATCTCGTGTTGCGCCACTTCGTCGAACATCCCGGCTTCGACTGTGAGTTGACCAGCAGACAGCCGCTGACGGTGCGAAAACTCTAACGTTAATTTCCCGGGCCGACGAGAGGCCTCCATGACGTTCTCAATCGTCGCTCGCGACTCGGACAAGCGCGCCGTCGGCGTCGCCGTCCAGTCGAAGTTCGTCAGCGTCGGCTCCGTCGTCCCGTTCGTCTCGGCGGACGCCGGTGCGATAGCCACGCAGTCGTTCGCCAACGTGGAATACGGCCCGGACGGGCTCGATCTGCTACGGCAGGGCCACGACGCGGAGTCGGTGGTCGACACGCTCACCGCCCGCGACGCCGAGGCCGAATCCCGGCAGGTCGGCGTCGTCAGCCGCGACGGCTCTATCGCTGGCTTCACCGGCGAGGAGTGCTTCGACGTGGCCGGCGACATACAGGGTGAGACGTACACGGTGCAGGGAAACATCCTCGAGAACGAGGAGACCCTGACGGCGATGGCCGACGCGTACGAGGAAACCGAGGGCGGACTCCCCGAGCGACTGCTCGCTGCCCTCCACGCTGGCAACGAGGCCGGCGGTGACTCCCGCGGCGAGCAGTCGGCCGCGATGTACGTCGCCAAGCCGGAGGGCGGATACGACGACGGGAACGACCGCTGGATCGACGTGCGCGTCGACGACCACGAGACGCCAATCGCGGAACTGGAGCGCGTGTTCAAACTCTACGACGTGACGCTGCTCGAACGCGCACCACCCGAGGAGACGCAGGAACTATCGGGCGAGGTCGCCGAGTCCGTCGCGGAGACGCTCGCCGACCTCGGCTTCTACGACGGGACGCCGAGTGGCGAATTCGACGAGACGGCCCGTGAGGCGCTCGAATCGTTCCGCGGCATGAACAACTTTGAGAACCACTCGCTCGCCGTGTTGGAAGACGCCCTCGCGCACGGGTGGACACAGGCAGAGGGTGACGGCGAGGAGCGGATGGTCGACGCTATCTGGCGCGGTCTCTCCCGACTCGAACGATTGTGACCGCCTGCCCGGGGTTTTTGCCGCCGCCGCGCGAATCACGAGTATGCGCGACGAGGCAGAGATCCGCGAGCAGTACGAGTTCTTACAGGAACAACTCGACAGCGAGGAGATGAACCACGAGGGCGTCAGGCAGATGTTCACCTACTACAAGCGGGCGCTCGGCTGGGTGCTCGAAGAGGAGTACATCTGAGTTCGTTACCGCTAATTGACACTCTGATCGGGGTGCGGTAGGTTTATCAACATCAACCACATGGTTGCGGGTGACGCTTCGCTTTGGAGGGCCGAAGCGTCAGCGGGGACCAATTCAGGGCGGCAAGCGCTCGGCCGGGTTTTCTCCGGCGGAGCGCTTTCCACTCGTTTCGACGACCGCGAAGTCACGTCTGTGAGCACAATAGTCGCGGGTACACTCGACACGGCGTGCACTCGGGTCTGTGATGCTGGATTGACAGCAGGTGAACACGTACAGTATCGTCCGTCACGACGTGGCCTCGTGAGAGCGCGATACGCCGCTGTACCGGTCGCAACGCGCCGGAACGTCCATCCGTTTGTAACGGGTTCGATATATTTATTCAGCGGCAGGTCAAACCGTCATGTAGGATGTACGACCTCACCGGGTTCCAGCGCGACCTCATGTACGTCATCGCGGGCCGCGACGAACCTCACGGGCTGGCGATCAAAGACGAGCTGGAAGAGTACTACGAGAAGGAGATTCACCACGGGCGACTCTACCCGAATCTGGACACGTTAGTCGACAAGGGACTCGTCGACAAGGGTGAGCGTGACCGTCGGACGAACTACTACACGCTGACGCGGCGCGGCCGCCGCGAGATCGAGGCGCGCCGCGAGTGGGAAGGAGAGTACGTCGACCTCGAATGAAGAGCCGGGCGGCGACTGCGGCCGTCGGACTGGTCACTTCACTCGCCGTCTCTGCCGTCGTGTACTACTACACCGGCTCGCTGTTCGTCTTCCTGTTCGTTCCGTTCGTCCCCTTCCTGCTTCGCGGTCTCGGCGGCGACTCGTCGCCTGCTTCCGGCCCGCAGATTCGTGAGTGTCCTCGCTGTGGCTTTCAGACGACTGAAGCCTATGCGCACTGTCCACACGACGGGACGCAACTGGAGTAGCCCGATACCAGCCGTGTGACGACGGAAATCACACCGACGAGAATGGTCTCGACGATCCTCCACGCCAGTCGGCTACGGTCTGTCTTGGACGATCCCGTACCTTTTGACGCGTGTGATGGACTAATACGATCAGTCGCACGCTCGACCCGGGTATTATATAGCACTATTGTGTCAAATATAGTGTGACGCATACGGTGTTGGACCAGCAGGTGGCGCAGTTGGTCGTAGCGGCTGCGCTGGGCCTCTTTCTCGGCTTGGAGCGGGAGTGGTCCGAGAAGTCCGCCGGCGTGCGGACGCTGGCGCTGTTCAGCCTACTGGGTGCGCTGGCGGTCATCGCGGACAGCGAACCGTTGCTGATCGTCGGGGCGCTCCTCGTCGTCATCCACGGGGCACTGCTGTCCGTGCAGGGGATACTCCGTGACGGCGACGGCCTCGCGCTGACGACCGGTGCGACGATGCTCGTCGCGTACGGCGTCGGCGTCCTGATCGCCTCCGGCCTGTTCATCGAAGGGGTGACCGTCGCCGTCGTCTCGTCGCTGCTGCTCGTCCTGAAGCGTGAACTCCACGCGGTCGCGGGATCGCTCTCGCGGGCAGAGGTGCGGTCGGCCTCCGAGTTCGCTATCCTCGCGTTCGTCGTTTTCCCCGTGTTGCCGGCTCGTGAGGTGTCGGTGAACGTCCTCGGTCTGGATCTGGCCGTCGAACCGCGGGTGGTGTGGCTCCTCGTCGTGACAGTCGCGGCGGTCGGTATCGTCAACTACGGCGTCGTCCGTCGCTACGGCGGTCGCGGCGTCGCTGTCACTGGCTTCTTCGGCGGCTTCGCCTCCTCGACGGCCGTCGTCGGCACGATGTTGGATCACGTGCGCCAGCATCCGGCCGCCTCGTCGTACGCCGTCGCGGCCGTGTTGCTGGCGAACGCGGCGATGGCCGTGCGCAATCTCGCCATCGCCGTCGCGTTCACCCTCTCCTCTGGGCCACTGCTCGGCGTGGTCGCTCCGCTAGGGCTGATCATCCTCGGGAGCGTTGCAATCGCCGCGTTCACCGCTGACTGGGACGCGACAGTCGAGATAGAACTGGAGACGCCGTTTCGCCTCCGGTACGCATTGGGCTTCGGCGCGGTGTTTCTCGTGTTGGTCGTGGCCGGCGGCGTCGCCAACACGCAGTTCGGCACGGTCGGTCTCCTCGTCACCGCGGCGCTCGCGGGTCTCGTCTCCTCGGCCGGCGGCACTACCTCCGCCGTCGTCCTCTATCGGTCCGGCACCGTCTCGGCGGAGGCCGCCACGCTCGCCGTGTTGCTCGCCACCGCGACGAGTATCGGTGTGAAGGTGGCGCTCACCGCCGGTGCGGCCGAACGCGCCTTCTTCCACCGTGTCGCGGCCTACTCCGCCGGCCTGCTCGCGCTCGCGGCCGTCGCAACCGCGGCGGTCGTCTGAGCTAGAACTGATACCGGGTGTCGTCGTCAAGATCCGGATACTGGTTCGCGCCGGTCATCTCCTCGTAGGTCATCCCCGAGAGGAACTCGTCGTACGTGCAGTCGTACCCCGAGCGGAGATGGAAGTCGAGGTTCCCCGTCTCGACGGCCCGCTGGAACAGCTCGTGGATCGCCCGTCGCACCAACTCGTCGGCGTCGTCCGTCCCGTACGCCGCGGTCAACATCGCGAGTTCGTTGCGCGTCTCCGCGTCGAGCGACACGGCCACCTCGTCGCCCAGCTCGCGGCCGGCGTTCTCCACGTCCGTCTGCAGGTGTTCGAGGCTCATGCTCGCGCAAGGAGGTGCTGACGGATACCCGTTGTTCCTCGCGCGTCGTCTCACAGCGCCACCACTAAACGCCGGTCGGACCAACGCCGGACAATGACGGACGCGTCGGAGTATCTACCCGCGGACACAGGGGACGTCCGCGACGCGCTGGTCGAGTGGTACGAGACGGACCACCGCTCGTTCCCGTGGCGCGAGACGACCGACCCCTACCGCATCCTCGTGAGCGAGGTGATGAGCCAGCAGACCCAGCTCGGCCGCGTCGAGTCGGCCTACCGCGACTTCCTCGACGAGTGGCCCGACGTCGAGACGCTGGCGGCCGCGGACCGCTCGGACGTGGTCGGCTTCTGGACCGACCACTCGCTGGGCTACAACAACCGCGCGAAGTATCTTCACGAGGCGGCGAAACAGGTGCGCGACGACCACGACGGCGAGTTCCCCGAGACCCCCGAGGGGCTACAGGAGCTGATGGGTGTCGGCCCGTACACCGCCAACGCCGTCGCCTCCTTCGCGTTCAACAACGGCGACGCTGTCGTCGACACGAACGTGAAACGCGTGCTCTATCGTGCCTTCGACGTGCCCGACGACGATGCGGCGTTCGAGACGGTCGCGAACGAACTCATGCCCGACGGCGAGTCGCGGGTGTGGAACAACGCGATCATGGAACTGGGCGGCGTCGCCTGCGAGAAGACGCCGACCTGCGACGAGACGGGCTGTCCGTGGCGCGAGTGGTGTCACGCCTACGGAACCGGGGATTTCACCGCGCCGGACGTGCCCACGCAACCCGAGTTCGAGGGGAGTCGCCGGCAGATGCGCGGTCGGATCGTGAAGGCACTGCGCGGGCACGGCCCGCTGGCGCTTGATGATCTTGGCCCTCGGATCAGGGTCGACTACGCGCCGGAGGGGCAACACGGCCGCGAGTGGCTCACCGGCCTACTGGACGACCTCGCGGCCGACGGCTTAGTCGAGTACGACGACGGCGAGGCGCGACTCGCCCAGTAGCACACGACATTTATTTGCGGCTCCCGGAGCCGACGCATGGACACGATTCGCGTCGCGGCGCTCGTCGGCAGTCTCCGCGAGGGGAGCTACACCCGCCTCGCCTGCGACCGCGCGCTCGCAGTCGCCGACAGCGACGACCGGGTCGAGACGGACTGCATCGATCTCCGGGAGTTCGACCTCCCCGTCTACAACAGCGATCTCGACGAACCCGGCGACAGCGCCGAACTGCTCGACCGAGTCGAGCGGGCCGACAGCGTCCTGCTCGGCTCGCCAAACTACCACGGCTCCTACTCCGCGCCGCTGAAGAACGCGCTCGACTACTGCGGCTTCGACGAGTTCGAGGACACGACGGTCGGTCTGCTCACCGTCGCCGGCGGCTCCTTCCCGACCGGCGCGCTTGATCACCTCCGCATCGTCGCCCGCGCGGTCAACGCGTGGGTGCTCCCGCATCAGGTCGCGATCCCGAACGTCTCCTCGCGGTACGAGGACGGAGAACTCGTCGACGAGGACTACGCCGAGCGGGTCGACACGCTCGGTCGCCGCCTCGTCGAGTACGCGAACATCGAGCCGAGCCCGGCGACGGTCGAGTCCGAGAGCAACGTCGGCGCGGACGACTGACCGCCCTCGGGCGCGCGAAGAGTAACGGTTTTCTCTCGCAGACCCTCCCCTCCGCCGTGCACGCCATCACGAACAGCGGGTGGGTGGAGGTGGTCACCGGCTCCATGTTCTCCGGGAAGACGGAGGAGCTTCTGCGACGGCTCCGACGCGCCGAGATAGCCGGTCAGTCGGTCGCCGCCTTCGCCCCCGCGCTGGACGACCGCTACGGCACGGCCACCATCGGGAGTCACGCCGGCCAGCGCATCGAGGCGACCGTCGTCGACGAGTCCGACCCCGCGCCGGACATCCACGACGCGCTGAACGGGGCGTCGGTCGTCGCAATCGACGAGGCGAACTTCTTCTCGGACGCGCTCGTCGACGCCTGCGAGTCGCTGGCCGCCGACGGTCGCCGGGTCATCGTCTCGGGGACGGACCAGACGTTCCGCGGCGAACCGTTCGACCCGCTCCCGGCGCTGATGGCCGTCGCCGAGTACGTCGACAAGTATCAGGCCATCTGGGACGAGTCCTACGAGGCCCGCTGCCGCGACTGTCACGTCGTCAGGACCGACTGAGACCGTCGCCGTTCCGGAACCGTGAAACGCCCCACCAGCGTACGCGTCGGGTAGTGACGACGTGGACCGAGAATCCGCAGGGGGGTCGCGAGCGGGGGGCGCGCGGGCTGGTGCGCGCGTGGGTCGAGTTACTGTTGCGCCCGCGACGCTTCTTCGAGAACGGCATCGCGCCGGGCGATCAAGCGCCCGGCCTCGTCTTCGCCGTCAGCGTCGCGCTCGTCTACGTCGCGACCCGGTTCGCGCTCCTGCCGAGCGCGCGACCGACGTTCTTCGCCGGTGAGGTCGCGTCGGTGGCGGTCGGCCTACTCGTCGTCGGCCTCGTCCTCGCGCCGGTCGCGCTCCATCTCGTCGCGGCGCTGGAGGTAGTGATCCTGATCGCCGTCGTCCGGGACCGAGCGGGCGTCTCGAAGACGGTGCAGGTCATCGGCTACGCGACCGCACCGATGGCGCTGGCCGGCGTCGGCGTGCCGCCCGCGCTGGCCGGCGTGCCGTTGCTAACCGACGGCGTCGCCGCGTGGCGACTCCTGCTCGCGCTGTGGGGCGCAAGTTTACTCGTGTACGGGATGGCGACGGTCCACGACACGTCGCTACCGCGTGCAGTCGTCGCCGTCGCCATCCCCGCGCTCGTCGTGTTCGGCTATCTCTACGGCGGTATCTTTGCCGCCGAGACGCTCCTCGGTGTCGAACTGATCGACACGTCGCCAGCGGGGTGACGCGCCGACATGGAAACGCAGTTACCGCCCGGCCGCGAACGACCGGTGTGACGAACACGCAGGTCACGCTGGTTCAGATCGACAACTACGGCCCGTGGACGGTGACGCCGGAACCCCGCCGCGAGGTGGACCTGCAGACGCTCCAGTCGCGGCTCTACGCGGACCTCTCACAGCTGTTCGGCAACCGCGAGGGGTACGTGTTCTTCTCCCGGTTCGACAACATGATCGCGGTGACGAACGGGCTGGACGCCGACGCCCACGCGCTGATTCAGGAGTCCGTCGGCAACCGCTACCCCGTGACGGTGTCGCTGGGTATCGAGGCGGCCGCGAGTCCCGCCGAGGCGCTCGGCACCGCATCGACACAACTCCAGGAGGCCGGCTCCGCACAGGACGCCGCCCGGACCGAGATCCTCCGCGGCGACCCGCTCGCCCCCGACGAGCGTCGGGCCGACGACGTGCAGATCGCACACTTCGACGTGAACGACGCCACGGGGAAGTACACGGACCAGCTCAACGAGTTCGACTCGTTCATCCGCATCGAACAGGGGTACGCGAGCCTGATGCAGTACATGCGAGAGGCGCACGACGCGCTGTCCTTCTTCGTCGGCGGCGACAACGTCATCGCCGTCTGTCCGGCGATGGACGACGCGGACTACCGCGACGCCATCGACCACGTCCGCGAGGACGTCGAGGTGGAGCTGAAGGTCGGCGTCGGACAGGCCCGCACCGCACAGGCCGCCGGCATGGACGCGAAACACGCGCTGGAGACCTGCCGCCACG
>PXSB01000014.1 GCA_003023185.1 Halobacteriales archaeon QS_9_67_17
GCGGCCCGATAGGTGAGCGAGCGGGCCTCCTCCACGTCCGTCGCCATCTCCGCGATCTTGTGGCTGACGGCCTGAAACTCGCTGATGGGCTGGTCGAACTGCTCGCGCTCGGTCGCGTACTCGCGGGCGGCATCGAGCGCGCCCTGTGCGGCACCGACGGCCTGCGCCGCGACGCTCGTTCGGCCAGCCGCGAAGAACTCCATCAGCTGATAGAACCCCTTGTCTACCTCGCCGATGACGTTCTCCTCGGAGACGCGGACGCCGTTGAGCTGGATCTCCGCGAGGTCGGAGGCGCGGATACCGAGCTTGTTGTCGATCTTCGTCGGGACGAACCCCTCGCTGTCGGCGGGGACGAGGAACGCGGTGATGCCGCGGTGGCCCTCGCCGGGGCTGGTCTTCGCCATCAGCACGCCAACGTCGGCCACCGTCCCGTTCGTGATCCACGTCTTGTTGCCGTCGATGACCCACTCGTCGCCGTCCTTCTCGGCGGTGGTCTCCATGCCGGCGACGTTCGACCCGTGTGCCGGCTCGGAGATGGCCGAAAAGGACGCGGACTCGCCGGCGGTGATGCGCGGCAGCCACTCCTCTTTCATCCACTCGTCGCCGTACTCGAGGATCATCGACGAGCCGAAGCCCGCCGAGCCGATGGCGCTCCCGATGCCGGGGTCGGCACGCCACAGCTCCTCGGTGACGATGCTGCGCGAGACTGGGTCCATCCCCGCGCCGCCGTACTCCTCCGGGACGGAGGGTGCGACGAAGTCGTACTCCGCCGCCTTCTTGCGAAGATCGAGCGGATACTCCTTGCTCTCGTCGTGCTCCTTGGCGACCGGTCGGATCTCCGCCTCGCCGAACTCCCGCACCGCACGACGGACGGCGTCGTGAGCGCCATCCAGCTTGAATGACATACCCCGAGGTTGGATTACGATGTAAAATAGCTTCCGGCGCCACACGAACGACGTTAGGTGATGGCCGGCTCGCTGGTCAGTTCACTCGCCGCTGAACTCCGGCTCGCGCGACTTCATGAACGCGTTCGCGCCCTCCACGTGGTCGTCGGTCGCGAAGACGGCCGCCTGCGCGGCCGCCTCGTCGTCCTGTGCCTGCTTCAGGTCCGCGGAGAACCCCTGCTCGATGAGTCGCTTCGAGGTTTCGAGCGCGATTGACGGCCCGGAGGCGATGGTGTCGACGAACGCGTCCGCCTCCTCGTCGAACGCCTCGTACACGTGGTTCACCAAGCCGAGATCCTTCGCCCGCTCCGGTTCCACGAGTTCGCCCGTGTAGACGAGTTCCTTGGCGACGTTCTCCCCGACGATCCGCGGCAGGAGATACGACGTGCCCGAGTCGACCGCGAGCCCGACCTGTCGGAAGCCGAAGCTGATCCGCGTCCGCTCGCTGGCGAGCACGCAGTCACAGGCGATGGCGAGGTTGGCACCCGCGCCGAAGGCGACGCCGTCCGCCTTCGCTACCGTCGGCCGGTGGAAGCCGTACACCCGTCGGATGGCCCGCGAGGTGACCTGCTGGATGTCGCGGACCGCGTCGTGAAGCGGCACGTCGCCGGAGAGGCGGTCGAGCATCGCGTCGATGTCGCCGCCGGCACAGAAGGTGCCGTCCTGTCCCGCGAGCACGAGACAGCGCACGTCGTCGCGCGCCTCCAACTCGTCTATCGCGTCGATGATGGCCATCGACATCTCGCTGGTGAGCGCGTTGCGGCTCTCCGGGCGGTTGAGGGTCAAGGTGGCGATGCCCTCTGTCACGTCGACGATAACCGGGTCGTCGCTCATACCCGTCACAGCGAGCCAGCCGTTGTAAAGCTATCCCAGCGAGGATTTGAACGATGTTCGAGTCAGCGCGCGGTCCACCCGCCGTCTGCCTCCAGTACCGATCCCGTCACGTAGCTCGCGGCGTCGCTCGCGAGGAAGACGACCGGGCCTGCGATCTCCTCCGGGTCGGCGAACCGGTCGAGCGGTGTCCGCTCCCGGATCGACGCGGCGAGTTCCTCGTTCTCCGTCAGGTCCTCGGTGAGGTCGGTCGCGACGTAGCCGGGGGCAACGCAGTTGACCCGCACGGTCGGTGCCCAGTCGAGCGCCATCGACTTCGTGAGGCCGACCAGCCCGTGTTTCGAGGCGACGTACGGATGCTGGCGCGGCAGGCCGACCAGTCCGCCGACGGAAGCGACGTTGACGAGCGTGCCGCCCTGCTCGTGGAGGTCCTCGGTCGCGACCCGCGCGCAGGTGAACGCGCCCGCGAGATTCACGTCGGTGACGAAGTCGAAGTCGTCGCCGTCGACGCGTTCCGGCGGCCCGAGCGCTCCGTCCGGGTTGACGCCTGCGTTGTTGACGACGATGTCGACTGGTCCGAGCGCGTTGCGCACGTCGTCGAACGCCGCCCGCACATCCGTTTCGTCGCTCACGTCGCAGGTCGCGACCGTGCTCTCCTGTCCGCGGTCGGTGATCTCCTCGGCGACCGCGGCCACGTCGTCACGCGAGCGCGACAGCGGGGCCACGTCCGCGCCCGCCTCCCGCCCGTTACGACCGCCGTCCGCCCGCTCAGATCGAACTGCTCCATAGCGGGCGGTTAGCGGCCCGCCGCATAGTGGTGTTGGTGACGGAGTTCGGTGGGTGATGTTTAGGTACCGGGTCGTCGCTTGACTGAGTAGCCGCGGTGGGGTGGGACTGAAAGGGGCCGTGTGCTCCGGGAAGACGGGCGACGAAAGCACTGCAGGGAGCAACGCGACCGAAGCGCGCAGCGAGCCCCTCGACCGGAGCGCACGGGGGCTTTCTACACATCGTTGTCCGCCGCATCTCCGAAGTCATTATTAACTGAACACTCCCGTCCGCCGCTTGGAATAGATATACGGCCCCGGGACCCCTTCGTCGCGTATGGAGATTCACTGGCACCGGAACGACCTCCGAGCCACGGACAACGTCGGCCTCGCGGCCGCCGAGAGCGACGTGTTGCCGGTGTTCGTCTTCGACGACCAGGTGCTCGACCACGGCTCTCCGCCCCGCGTCGCGTTCATGCTCGACGCGCTTGCAGAACTCCGGTCGTGGTACCGCGAGCAGGGCGGTGACCTCCACGTCGCCCACGGTGACCCGTCGGCCGTCCTCCCAGACCTCGCCGCCGAACACGGGGTCGAGACGGTCCACTACAACGTCGACTACTCCGGATTAGCGCAGGAGCGCGACCGAGCGGTCCGGGCTGCGCTGTCGGACGCTGGCGTCTCGGCCACGACGCATCAGGACGCCCTCCATCACGAACCGGGGTCGATCACGACGAACGCCGGCGACCCCTACTCCGTCTACACCTACTTCTGGAGGAAGTGGCGCGACCGCGAGAAGGAGGAGCCGTACGACGCGCCCGAGGACATCGCCGACGTGTCGGGCCGTTCGCTCCCGACGCTCGACGAGTTGGGCTTCGAGGAGCCGACCGCCGATGTCGACGAGGCCGGGATGACGACCGCACGCGAGCGGCTGGACGCCTTCGTCGACGGACCGATCTACGAGTACGCCGAGGAACGCGACGACCCCGCGACGAGCAAAACGTCGCGGCTGTCTCCGCATCTTCGGTGGGGAACTGTCGGACCGCGGACGGTGTACGCGGCGACGGAACGCGCCGCGGCCGATGCCCCCGACGAGGACGCCGCCAAGTCGGTCGAGGAGTTCCAAGGCGAGCTGGCGTGGCGGGAGTTCTACCACCACGTCCTCCACTTCAATCCGGAAGTGGTGACGCAGAACTACAAGGAGTACGAGGAGGGGATCGACTGGCACGACGACCCCGACGAGATCGCGGCGTGGAAGGAGGGCCGAACCGGCTACCCCATCGTCGACGCCGGGATGCGCCAGCTTCGCGAGGAGGCGTGGATGCACAACCGCGTGCGGATGATCGTCGCCTCCTTCCTCACCAAGGACCTCATGGCCGACTGGCGACACGGCTACGCGCACTTCCGTGACCACCTCGTCGACCACAACACCGCCAGCGACAACGGGGGGTGGCAGTGGGCCGCCTCCACCGGGACGGACGCCCAGCCGTACTTCCGCATCTTCAACCCGATGACGCAGGGGGAACGCTACGACCCGAACGCGAAGTACATCCGCGAGTACGTCCCCGAACTCGCGGGCGTCAACCCCGACACCATCCACTCGTGGCACGAGGCCGACGAGGAGACGCGCGAGTTCGCCGCGCCCGACTACCCCGCACCCATCGTCGACCACGGCGAGCGCCGCGAGCAGGCGCTGGCGATGTTCAAACGCGCCCGCGGCGAGGACCCGGACGAATAGTACCAGATCGCGTACTATAATCGAGTACCGGGAATCCTGTGGTCGCTCCTCAACCCTTTTAACCACTGCGGACGTGTTCACTTACGAGGCAACAATCATGAGTGAACGTTCACATCCCGAGCTTGACCCGCTCCCGTACGACTACGACGCCCTCGAACCGTCGATCAGCGAACAGGTGCTGACGTGGCATCACGACACCCACCATCAGGGGTACGTGAACGGTCTCGACAGCGCCGAGGCGACGCTCGAAGAGAACCGCGCGGCCGGTGACTTCTCGTCGTCAGCCGGCGCGATGGGCGACGTCACCCACAACGGCTGTGGTCACTATCTCCACACGCTGTTCTGGGAGAACATGTCGCCCAACGGCGGCGGCGAGCCGTCGGGCGCGCTCGCCGACCGCATCGAGGCTGACTTCGGCTCCTACGAGGGCTGGAAGGGCGAGTTCGAGGCCGCCGCGTCCGCTGCGGGCGGGTGGGCACTGCTCGTCTACGACCCCGTCGCGAAACAGCTCCGGAACGTCCCCGTCGACAAGCACGACCAGGGCGCGCTGTGGGGAAGCCACCCCATCCTCGCGCTGGACGTGTGGGAACACTCCTACTACTACGACTACGGCCCGGACCGCGGCTCCTTCATCGACGGCTTCTTCGACGTCGTGAACTGGGAGAAGGCCGAATCGGAGTTCGAGACGGTCACGGAGCTGTTCGAGTAACAGCTCGCTTTCTCCGTTTTTCCCATAGTTGAGCCGCAGGCTTCGACAGCGCCAGCCCGGAGCGTTTACGAGTCGCTCCGTGCAATCGCTGGTATGCCACGCCCGAAGGACGCCTTCGACGACCTGCGACCGTTCGAGTTCCGCGACCCGGACGAGGTGCTCGCCGCCGACCAGATGTACACCGTCTACGAGATAGCGCGGCTGCTACAAGGGGTCGACCCCGACGAGGAACTGGACGCCGAGACGGAGGCGATCTTGCTCGACTGGGCGATTCCGTGGATGCTCGACCACGAGTCGGCGCTCTGCTTTGCCGAGCCGGAGCGCGACGACGAACCGGGTTTCTACGGGCTCCGCGCAGACGCGGACAGCAGCGAGCCGTGAAGCTGCTCGTCACCGGCGGCGACCGGGTCGACGCGGGCAAGACCACCTTCTCCGTCGGGCTCTGTGCGGAGATCTCGGCCCGGGGATACAAGCCGCGTGCCGGCAACGACCACTGGTTTGACCACGACGACTACCGGCGCGCGACTGCCGACGGCCGACTCTACGGGAAGGACGCCGCGCGGCTGGCCGACGCCTCGCCCGGTACCGTGCGACCCGAGGCGATCAACCCCGTGCATCGCCTGTGGCGGCCGACGCCGGGAGGCGGGACGGGCATCCTCGGGCGAGACGACCGGGCGTTCGTCTGTGACCGCGTTCACCTCGGCGACGTCGCCCCCGACGACGTGCCGACGACCGAGGCAGGCGATACCTACGTCGTCAACGAGACGGTCGACGTGCCCGCGTCGGCGACGGAGGCCCTCCCGCTCGCGACGGCGACTACCACTGCCGAACTCCCGGCGTTCAACGACCTGATGACGCGGCTCCACGCCCCCGCGACGGAGCGGCTTGTCGACGAGATCGCGGCAGCCGACCGCGCAGTCGTCGAGTCGTACGCCGACATCGCGCGCCCGCACCCAGCAATCGAGGCCGACGCGGTCGCCGTCGTCGAGCCGCGCCGGTGCCGCATCTTCGACGGCGAGCGGTATCTGAAGGCCTGCGAGGTGGCGTCCGGCAGCGCACGGGCGGGTCGGCTCGAAGAGACGGTCGACAACGTGCTGGAGCTGGTCGAGCCGGTCGCAACAGCTGAGTTGCCGGTGCTCACCGGCGAGGAACGAGCCGACCCGGCCGCGGTCGCAGATGCCTACGCGCCCGCCTACGAAGCACTGTTGTCGGTCGCGGTGTGAGCCGGCCGCGTCAGCGCGTCCGCGCGGCCCGTAGCGCGAGGGTGACGTGGTCGCGGGCGTTCCGTTCGACGCTCGGCCCGTGGCCGGCGTGGAGCGCGCGCAAGTTACCGTCCGTCGCGTCGCGGAGCCGCTCGATACTCTCGACGAGACGGCGGCGGTCGCCCTCCTCCAAGTCGGTGCGACCGAAGCCGCCGTTGGCGAACACGAGGTCACCGGCGAAGACCACCGCGCCGTCCGACCGGCGGAAACAGAGGTGGTCGTCCTTGTGGCCGGGGGTGTGGAGCGCGCGGTAGTCGTGCGCGCCGAGCCGGACCGTCTCGCCGTCGTCGATGGCGTGATCGACGAGCCCGTGCCCGGGATCGAACCCCCACACGTCCACGTCGAAGGCGTCTGTGACGCGCTCGACGTTGCCGACGTGATCCGGATGTGTGTGCGTCAGGACGACGGCGTCGAGGCCGTCGGCCCGCTGTTCGATCCGGGAGACGACGTCGAACTCGTTGCCGGGGTCGACGAGCACCGTGCGGTTCTCCGTCGCTGGATCGGCCGGTCCGTCGCCACCGTCGACGAGGAAGACGTTGCTCGTGAACGCCTCCACGTCGGCGGCGAGATTCTGTATCATACCGAGATTGCGTCCCGCCGCCACTTCGCCGTGTCGCTCCGTTCACGAGCGCAACCGCCTTACCGAACGACGGCGAGATATGGGTATGAAGCGCGCGCTCGTCGCTATCGGGGCCATCGTCGGGCTCTTCGTCCTCGTGCAGATCATCGCGCTCTCGCTGGTCGCGCCCTTCGACGCCGCCGGCTATCAGGCCGTCCCCGAAGGCCAGACGGACGACCCCGTCAACAGCCTCGTCTACGTCGGCGGCATCCTCGTCGCGACGGGCGTGATGCTCGCGGCGTTCAAGCTCGGCGTCGACGAGCTGATCCGTGGGCTTATCGCGCTCAGCGCGGCCACCATCAGCTACTACGTCTTCTCCGTCGTCTTGCCGGTCGTCGAAGTCGCGGGTGTCTCCGCGCCGGCCGCGGTAGCCGCGCTCGGACTCGCGGCCGCCCTCCTCGCGTATCCCGAGTGGTACGTCATCGACGCCGCCGGCGTCATCATGGGCGGGGGCGCGGCCGGGCTGTTCGGCATCTCCTTCGGCGTGCTTCCGGCCATCGTCCTGTTGACCGTCCTCGCCGTCTACGACGCGATCTCGGTCTACGGCACCGAGCACATGCTTGAACTCGCCTCCGGTGTGATGGATCTCAAGATGCCCGTCCTGCTGGTCGTGCCGCTGTCGCTCTCCTACTCGTTCCGGACCAGCGAGGGACAGGACCGCGAGGAGATGACCGGCGAAGCGGCGACGGACGGCGGCGCGGGCGAAGGCGGGGAGCCGGAGACAGACCCGACCGACCGCGACGCGTTCTTCATCGGCCTCGGCGATGCCGTGATGCCGACGGTGCTCGTCGCGAGCGCCGCCCACTTCCTGTCGCTGCCGGGCGTCGTGGGCGGCGTCTCGCTTCCCGCGCTCACCGCGGCGGCTGGCACGCTCGTCGGCTTGGTCGTCCTGATGCGGTTCGTCGTCCGCGGACGGGCCCACGCTGGCCTGCCCTTGCTCAACGGGGGCGCAATCGGCGGCTACCTCCTCGGAGCCGTCGTCGCCGGCGTCCCGCTCGTCGAGGCGCTCGGTATCGCGTCGTATCTGTAACTACCGCAGCGCCTCGCTGGCCGGCGCGAGGTCGATGGTCTGGCCAAGTCCCGCGTCCTTCGCCTTCTCGTACAGCATGTGCGCCGCGGCGACCGTCTCGACGCCGGTGCCACCGGAGTCGAACACGGTGATCTCCTCGCGGTCCTCGCGGCCGGGCGCCTCGCCGGTGAGTATCTCCCCCAACTCCGCGTGGATGTGTTCCTCGTCGACGGCACCCTCCTCGCGCGCGGTGAGGAACTCCCCGGAGTCGGAGAGCGCGCGGTCGTGCAGGTCCGGGACGTACTTGGCTCGCGCGACGGTCTCAGTGTCGAGTTCGTGGGCCGACTCGTCGTACTGTCCCATCGCCGTGACGTGAGTTCCGTCGTCAAGCACGTCGCCGTCGAACACCGGTTCCCTCGCGTCCGTCGCCGTCACCACCACGTCGGCTCCTTCGACGGCGGCGTCCGAGGACGCCACCGCACCGACGGCCGCCGCTAACTCCTCGTTCATCGTCGCCGCGAACGACTCGCGGTGGTCCGTCGTCGGCGAATAAACGTTCACGGTCGAGAGATCGCGGACTGTGGTGAGCGCCCGCAGTTGCCCCTTCGCCTGTGCTCCCGTGCCGATGATCGCGGCCGTCTCGGCGTCCGGGCGCGCGAGTGCGTCCGCGGCGACGCCACCGACCGCGCCCGTCTTGTACGGGTTCATCGCGGCCCCGTCGATGAGCGCCAGCGGTGCCCCGCTCTCGGCATCGAACAGCGGCAGGAAGAAGTGCGCGTCGGCGTCGCCGAAGCCGGCGGCGTACGTGTAGCCGCCCATCGCGCCCGTCTCCGGGAGTATCGACAGATAGCTCGTCAGAATGCCCGGCGGGTCACCGTTGACGAGTTTCTGTCGCGGCGCCGCCGATGCATCGGTGCCGACCTCGCGGTAGCCGTCACGGACTGCCTCGACGTACTCCTTTATCGTCGCCAGCCCCCGCGTCTCCTCGCTCGTCAGAAACAGCGTCTCTGTCATATCCGATGTTTCCGCGCCGCAGTTATGTCTCTACTGGCTGGGACCGTACGCTCGTGCGTAATTCTTGCTCGCGTCGAGAATCTCCTTCGATGCCGGCGGTCTTGACGTGATGATTCCGCCGGGTGTCAGTAAAACCAGTTACGCACGACCGTATCAGTCCCCGCTCGCGGGACCGACAGTGGGGGCTTGTGTCTCCGACGTGCCGGTCGGCGTCCGGACGAACATCGCGTGTCCGATACAGCCGACGGCGACGAGCGAGGCCAGCACGACTGCGAGGCTGAAACTCAGGCCGGCGACGAAGAGCCCGGCCGTAAGCCCACACAGCGCCACTGGAATGAGACCGAGAACGACGTCGTAGTAACCTGCCATATCTATCACAACAGATAACGGCGTTTGGTATAAGTATTTCCTAAATGACGCGGACACGTGTAGGTATGCATCTTATGCGTTTCTCATAACTTACGACGCAGATCCGCCGTTTCAGTATCCGTAGCAGACCTCAGCCCCCGAGCAGCCGCGCCGCGACGGTCCGCCAGCCGACGAGGAGGCTCCCGCCGACCAGCAGCGAGACGACGAAGAATGCCAGCGCGACGCCGCCGGAGACGACTGCCGTCGCGCGAAGTCCCTGTCCGACGACGGCGGCACCGCCCCACGCGACGGCTGCACGTGTCGCCGCAGTCCGTGAATCGGCCGTGGCAGCCTCGGTGAACACGCCGACGAACGCGCCGACGACCAGCCAGCCGACGACGAACGGCGCGGCCGCCGCCGGAACCCGAGTCGGGAGCGCCTCGACTCCCGAGTGCCGGAGCACGCCGGCGGCGATGAACAGCCCGATACACAGCAGGTCACCGGCGAGTGTCAGACCGGTCGTCTGCGTGAGCGACAGCCGAGGGCGAAGTTGCATACCGGCCGTGCGAGCGGCACCGGCTTAGTCGCGCCGCTTCACCCCGGCGACGGTGTAGCTGAAGCCGCCGTCCGAACGGGCGGGCGTCAGTCCGACCGCGCTGCAACGGTCGGACAGGTCGTCGCCGGTGTAAAACTGTGAGTCGAAGCCGACCGCGTGTTCGGCCGCGGCAAGCGCGCGCCCCCGGAGCGTTCGGGGGTCGAAGTCCCGGACGACGAGGACGCCACCCGGTCGGAGCACGCGCGCGGTCTCTCGCAGCGCCGCGTCGCCGTCGGCGAAGTGGTGGAGTGCGTCGACTACCACGACGGCGTCGACGCTCGCATCTCGGACCGGCAGATGCTCTGCGACGCCTCTGACGGACTGGTCGCCGTTCGCGGCCGCCACGCGCACCATCCCATCGGCCGCGTCGATGACGGTCGCGCCGCCCAGCGCGCGGGTCGCCCGGCCCGTCCCCCCGCCGACGTCGAGTATCCGCTCCACGTCACGGTCGGCGTGCGCGAGGCCGCGTTCGAGCGCGGCCGCGTCGGCTGACGGCATCACGCGGTCGTAGAGCCGGGCGAACCGGTGGAATCGGCCGACGTCCGGGCTACGGAGGTGGCCGCGCATACCTCCTCGTCGCGCGCCGGGGATAACGCGTTTGCGGCTCCCTCCCGAGACGTGGGTATGGAGTTTGCCGTGGTCGGCTGGCATCCCGCCGAGACGGACACCGACGACGGGCCGCGGCTCCGTCTCGACTGGCGGCGGTTCAGCTACGCCGGGAAGTTCGTCATGACGAACACCGGGAAGGCCGTCCTCCGGGAGGGTGACGCGGGGGCGGGCGAGTTCAACGAGTCCGTGCTGGCGGCCGTCGCGTTCAACGAGGACCGAACCGACGACGGCATCCTGTGGCTCCGCTACGTCACGGTCCGCGAGGACGTTCGCGGCGAGGGGCTCGGGCCGCGCCTGTGTGACGAGGTCGCCGGGCGTGCCCTCACGCGCGGCTACGACCGGATTCGCATCGCCGTCAACAACCCGTTCGCCTACGAGGCACTCTACAAGGCCGGCTTCGGCTTCACCGGCCGAACGACGGGGCTCGCCGAACTCGTCCTCGACCGGCCGGCCGACCGCGACCCGGACCGATACCGCGCCGGACGAGCGGTCGTTTCTCGACGAGCGCGACGGCCCACCGGAATGATAACACCAACGAGACGTGGAATTATATGTCATCAGTTCTTGGTGTGTTGTACCATGATCTCCACCGTTCCCGCCACCGTGATGGGCGTGACCGAGGCGAGTGCCGGGCTGTTCGACACCCCGTGGGGACCCGTCACCACGTCGCTCCTCCTGAAGCTGGTCTTCGTTCTCACGCTGTGGGCCGTCGGGACCGTCGCCGCGTTCTCGTACATCGCCGCGGCGCGCGACGCCTGCCACGAGGAGCGACACCGCATCGCGGCCGAGCTGGCGGCGTTCGAGCAGTTCGGGACGCGCGTCCGGTCGCTCTCGCCCGGGTCGCCGTCGTCGACGGCTCCGCCGGCCGGCGTCGGGCCACCAGTCGAGAGCGCGGTCGCCGACTCACAACACGACAGTCTCGACGCCGCGCGCCGCGCCTACCGCGACACCGTGATGTCGGTCGACCACTTCGCGGCGGACTACGACGAGACGCTGGCGGAGCACGCTCGCGCCGAGTTAGGGCCCGACGCGGGGGGTGCACTCGCGGAGGCGAGTGACCTCACCCCCGGCTTACAGGCGGTGCTCGCCGGCCGGGCCGACGCCGCCGCCCGCGAGCGCCGCGAGTTCCTCGGCCAACTCGGCGAGGAGACCGAGTCGCTCGAATCGGCCGAACACCGACTCACTGGGTTGCTCGCCGAATCGGTCGACCTCGCCGGCGACCTCGGCGGCTCGTTCGGTGATCTCGAGGCGCGCTGGCGACGGCTCGAAACCCTCGAAAGCCACGTCGAGGAGGTCGTGACCGAGCGGACGGCGCGCGTCTCCGACGCCGCCGCGGTGCCGACGTATCTCTACGACGAGTTCCCCGTCCCCGACCCGGTGTTGGCCGACGCCAGCGCCGCACTCGGGGTCGTCCGCGAGCGGCGCGAGCGCGTCACCGACGCGCTGACGCGGTCGAACTGACGCGACCCGCCGAGTAGCATACTTCAAGCGCCCCGCGCCCGAGCGTCCGGTATGGGCAACGCGGACATCCGCTCGCTGGCCGCCATCTCCGATATCGAGTTCGACGACCTCGCCGGGAGCGTCGTCGCCGTCGACGCGCACAACTGGCTCTACCGGTATCTGACGACGACGGTGAAGTTCACCCGCGACGGCGCGTACACGACGGCCGACGGCGAAGAGGTGGCGAACCTCATCGGCGTCGTCCAAGGGCTTCCGAAGTTCTTCGAACACGATATTACCCCTGTTTTCGTCTTCGACGGCGGCGTCACTGACCTGAAGAGCGACGAGGTGGACGAGCGGCGCGAACAACGCGAGCAGTACGAGGCGGAACTGGAGACGGCGAAGGCAGAGGGCGAGGACTCCGCCCGCATCGCCACGCTCCAGTCGCGCACCCAGCGGCTCACGGACACGATTCACGAGACGACGCGCGGCCTGCTCGCCCGTCTCGACGTGCCGGTCGTCGAAGCGCCGGCAGAAGGGGAAGCACAGGCCGCCCACATGGCCCGGACCGGCGTGGCGGATTACGTCGGCAGCGAGGACTACGACTCGCTCCTGCTCGGGGCACCGTACACGCTCCGGCAACTCACCTCGAAGGGGAGTCCGGAGTTGATGGACTTCGAGGCGACGCTCGCGGAACACGACCTCACGTGGGAGGGTCTCGTTGACGCCGGCATCCTGATGGGGACCGACTTCAACGACGGCCTCGACGGCGTTGGGCCGAAGACGGCAGTGAAACTAATCGGCGAACACGGCGACCTCTGGGGGGCGCTCGACGCTCGCGACGAGTATATCGAGGGCGCGGATCTCATCCGTGAGCTGTTTCTCGACCCCGATGTGACCAACGACGTGGACGTGGACCTCGACATCGACCCTGACATGGAGGCGGCCAAGACCTACGTCACCGAGGAGTGGGCGGTCGCCCCCGACGAGGTGGCACGCGGCTTCGAGCGCATCGAGGAGTCGCTCGTGCAGACAGGGCTGGACCGGTGGACGTAGCGAACGCGACCCGTCCCGCTGCGTTTTTCGTCCCCGACCCCTTCGGAGCGGGTATGAACCCTGCCGAGGTCGAGCGACTCATCGAAGAGGCCATCGAGGACGCGGACGCGACAGTCCAGCGTGCGCGCGGCAAACACGACGACGACCACCTGCAGGCCGAGGTGATCGCCCCCGAGTTCGCGGACCTGTCGCTCGTCCAGCAGCACGACCGGGTGTACGACGCGCTGGACGAACACATGACGACCGACATTCACGCGCTGGAGCTGAAGACGCGCGCGCCCTAAACGCGAGGATCGATCTCGTCGGCGTCGGCGAGTTCGCGGTTCCGAAGCGCCTCGCCGCTGGCGCGGTCGAAGAGGTGAAGCGCCGACTCGGGGAAGCGCGCGGCGACGGTCTGGCCTGTCTCGACCCGGTCCATCCCACCGACGGTGGCGACGAAGGTGTCCGGGTCGTCGCTCGCCGCGTCGAACGCGAGATACACGTTGTTCTCGTTGCCCATCGGCTCGACCACGTCGACGGTCGTCTCGAAGGCGTCCGCGCCGGTCGTATCGACGAGGGCCACGTCGCTTGGCCGGACGCCGAGTGTCAGTTCGGTCGCGTCGCCCAGCTGCGCGACCGTCGCCTCCGAGAGCGGGTAGCTGAACCGGTCGGCGACGAGCCGGTTTTCTCGCCGTTCCACGTCGAAGAAGTTCATCGACGGCTCGCCGATGAAGCCGGCGACGAAGCGGTTAGCCGGCTGGTGGAAACACTCCAGCGGCGTTCCGACCTGCTGGAGCTTTCCGTCGTCGAGGATGGCGATGCGGTCGCCCATCGTCATCGCCTCCGTCTGGTCGTGGGTGACGTACACCGTCGTGGTGTCCAGCGTCTCCTGGAGTCGCTGGAGTTCCGTCCGCATCGTCGCGCGCAGCTTGGCGTCGAGATTCGACAGCGGCTCGTCCATCAGGAACGCCGCTGGGTCGCGGACGATGGCGCGGCCGAGCGCGACGCGCTGTCGCTGGCCGCCCGACAGGTCCGACGGCTTGCGGTCAAGCAACTCCTCGATGCCCATCATGCCCGCCGTCTGCTCGACGGTGGTCGTGATGTCGTCGTCGGGCATGTCTGTCGACTCTTCGAGACCGAACCGCATGTTCTCGCGGACGGTCATGTGGGGGTACAGCGCGTACGACTGGAACACCATCGCGATGTCCCGGTCGGCGGGGGAACTGTCGTTGATTTGCCGGTCGCCGAGCCGAATCTCGCCGTCGGTGACGGTTTCGAGGCCGGCGATCATCCGGAGCGTCGTCGACTTGCCACAGCCGGACGGCCCGACGAGGACGAGAAACATGTCGGATTACCTCTCGCGGCTCATGCCGTGACACCCTTCGCGAACTTGTCGCCGAACAGGACGTACACCACCAGCGTCGGGAGCGCCGCCAGCAGTGCGGCCGCCATCCGCAGCGGGAAGTTCGTGCCGGACTGTGAGACGCCGATCCCGACCAACTCCTGCGTGACGACGGACGCGTCGCCGAACTGGACGATGGTCAGCGCGAACAGCAGGTCGTTCCATATCTGCGTGAACTGGTAGATGAACACGACGGCGAACATCGGCACCGACAGGGGAAGCACGATGCGCCGGTAGATGGTCGAGACGGACGCGCCGTCGAGACGGGCGGCCTCAATCATCTCGTCGGAGAGCTTCTTGTAGTGGGCCCGGAACAGGAGCGTACAGATCGGGATACCGTAGGCGGTGTGAGTGACGATCAGCGCGACCAGTTTCCAGTGGTACTCTTGGACGAGCGGCACCGCGGCGGCCAGCGGGCCGAACGCGGCCTGTAACGGCACCACGTTGTACCAGAACTGCGTGAGCGGGACGAGCACCGCCTGATACGGAATGAAGATGCCGGCGATGAACAGCACGTACACCGCGATCTGGCCCCGCCACTCCACGTTCGTCAGCCCGTAGGCGGCCATGCTCCCGAGCAGGCCCGACAGCACCGTCGCCGGCACGACGAGTATGAAGCTGTTGGCGAGGCCGCGAGCCAGTCCGTCGAACGCGTTCGCCCACGGCGCGAGCGAGAACGATCCCGTGCCGGACACCAGCGGTTCGAGCGGCGGCAGGAACGGCGTCTGCCCGGTGTACGTCTCCGGGCTCGTGATGGCCGTCATCAGCCCCGTCTCGATGGGGATGAGATAGAAGCCGGCCATCGCGACGAGCACGGCGTACAGCGCGACCCGCTTGAGTCGGTCGCGTCGGTCCGACCCGCCGGCGAACGCGTCGCTCACAGTTCACCCCGTCGGTACTGGGAGTAGATGTACGGGGCGATGATGAACAGCGCCATCACGAACAGGACGACGGCGATAGTCGACCCGTAGGCCCAGTTCTGGTTGGCGTACGCCTCCCTGACCATCCGCGTCGCGAGGATGTCGGCCGACGGGCCCGGCTGGTAGCCCCCGTACATCGAGAAGAGGAAGTCGAACGCCTTCAGCGCGAACACGGTGATGACGACGAGTGCGCTCACCGTCGCCGTCCGCAGCTGTGGCACGATCACGCGCCGGTACATCCGGACGGTGCTCGCGCCGTCGACGCGCGCCGCCTCGAAGTGACTCGACGGGATGCCCCGGAGCGCGGCCAGATACACGATCATCGCGTAGCCGCTGAACTGCCAGATGAGCGCGAACGCGACGGCACCGAGCTTCAGCTCCGGATTCTGGACGAACTCCACCGGACCGAACCCGAGCGCCTGAATGCCGATGTTGATCAGCCCCGTCTGTGGGTTGTACATGTAGAGCCAGAACTTCGCGGTGACGACGAAGGAGAGACTCATCGGGAGCAGATAGATGGTCCGGAACGTGTTCTCGAAGCGAATCCCCCGGTCGACGAGAATGGCCAACACCAGCCCGAGCGCGAGACACACCGCCGCGAAGACGATCATCAACACGACGGTGTTCTGCGCGGAGTTCCATATCGGGTCGACCGTCAGGTCCGACCACGTGGGCGTCCCGCCGGTGAACGCGACGACGTAGTTCTCGAAGTCGAGCGTCCCGTAGTCGGGACTTCCGATTCCGGTGAAGTCCGTCAGCGAGAGCACGCCGTTCCAGACGACCGCACCGTAGACGAAAAGCGCCACGAGCAGGAACGGCGGCCCCCAGAAGGGTGCCGAGCGCACCGACTCGCGGTCGAGCAGCGAGCGCACCGTCGACTCCTCGCCGGTGCGCGAGTAGCGATCTTTGAGCGTTTCGAGCATGTGATCGCGGGTGGGCCGCGTCTACTGGAAGGCGTCGACGAGTTCGTTCGCGGTTTCCTCGGCGTCGTAGTTTTCGAGGAAGCTACTGAACGCACTGGCGATGTTCGTCGAGACGCCCGGCGAGACGGCGAGCCCGTGCTGGACGGACGGCGGCTGGTTCTCGGCGCTCGTGAAGTCGTCGTACTGGTCCTGCTGGAACGCGTTGAGCGAGGACACGTCGGCGTCCTTCCGGGGCGGAATAGATCCCTTCTCCCTGTTGAACAGCACCTGACCCTCGGCGCTGCCACAGTAGCTCAGGAAGGTCTTCGTCGCCTCCGGCGACGGGTTGTCGGCGAAGTAGGGGAACGAGTCCATGTTCAGCAGGTAGCTCCCGCTCGTGCCGGGATACGTGACCTGTCCCCAGTCGTCGCCGTAGTTGAACTCGTCCGCGCCGCTGTACGCGCCGGCCGCCCAGTCGCCCTGATGGATGAACGCCGCATCGCCCTCCATGACCATCGTGTTCGCCTCGGTGAAGCTGATCGAAGAGGCGTCCCCCGGATAGTAGTCGCTGAGCGCGACGACGTTCTCCAGCGCCGCCCGCACCTGCTCGGTGTCGCCGTTCCCCTCGATGAACGACCGGTAGCCGCCGATACCCGCCTCCGCGAGCAGGACCGTCTCCCACAGCTGGACGGTCGACCACGCGCCGCTGGTCTGCTGTGCGAACGGCACCGCGTCGGTGTTGGTCGCGACGGCCTCGCAGGCGTCCACCACGTCGGCCGGTGAGGAGAGCGAGTCCGGGTCGACGCCCGCTTCTTCGAGGACCGGAACGTTGTAAAACAGGTTGTTGATGCGGTGGATGTTGAGCGGCACCGTCACGTACGTGCCGTCGAGCTGTGCCTGCCGCTTCGGTCCCGGCAGGTAGTTGCTCTTCAGGTCGTCCGTCCAAACGTCGCCCTCGATGTCGGCGTACGCCTCGCCAAACTTCTCCAGCGTCTTACCGGGCCAACTCTGGAACGTGCTCGGCGGGTCGTTCGCCTGCAGTCGGTTGGAGACGACCTGATCGAGGTTGCCACGGGCGGCACCGTTCACCGGCTCCTCCGCGAACTCCACATCCGGGTGTGCGTCTTGGAACCCCTTGATGAGCGCCCCGATGGCGGCGTTGCCGTCACCGGAGGACCATGCGTGGAGCAGTTCGATGGGTTCGCTCCCCGAGTCGCCGCCTCCACCGCTACAGCCGGCCAGCCCGGCGATACCAGCCGCACCGGCCCCTTTCAGAATCTTCCGTCGCGTCGTCGTGTGATTTCCTGACATGAGTCGGTTGCCCCGAAGTAGGTGGTCGTTACGAGCTATGGCTATAAAGCTCACGAAGGTTGCTTTGCCGTCGAACGACCCCCTATCGGACCGTCGGCGGGGCGTCGCGTGCCACGTGGATCTCGTGGGCTTCGATGTCCTCCAGCGCCGCCACCTGTCCGCCGACGGAGACGAGTCCGTCGTCGGTGTCGACGGTGAGGGCAGCCGTTTCGCGGTTCGTCCCTACTGACACGTCGACGACGCGCCCCTGCACAGTGCGGTCCTCGCCGGTCTCGATGTGGCGGCCGACGATGCTGACGTAGAACTCGCCGTCCATCGACGAGAGGTCGCTCACGCACCGGCGAATCGTCGCGTACCGATGTGGGAACGTCGGTCGCTCCTCCGCCTCGGCGAGCGTCTTCGCGCTCGTCCAGACGACGGTGTTGAGGAAGCCGGAGACGAGAAAGCCAAGCTCCGAGCGGTTGAAGATGACGCCGTAGCGGTTCCGGTCGCTGTCGAGTGCGGCCCGTGTCGCGTACAGCGAGTAGGTGCCGTCCGCGACGGCGACGACGGGCGTCGTCACGCCGCGGCGCGCGCGGGTGTGCGCCGCGATGGATTCATAATCGTACTCCGCCGGCGAAGGTACCTCCGCGGCCGGCGACAGCAGGAGGTCGACGACGACACCCTCGTCGCGACACGCCCGCAGTTCCGACTCGAATCGCCCGACCAGATCCGGCGGGACGGCGAGGACCAGTTCGTCGTCGGCCGACTCGATTATCTCGTCGAGATACCGGAGGATCGTCGACCGGGACTTGATGAGCGTCACCGCCTCGGAGTCGCGCGCCGGCGCGGAGTACTCCCGTTCGAGTTGGCCGACGAGGTCGTCCAGCGAGCGCTGTATCTCCGAGAACGCCTCCTCCGGCTCGATGGCCAACACCTGCATCGGCCGGGACTCTTGAAGTTCGACGAGGCCCGCGTCGGCGAGGCCGCGGACCGTATCGTAGACGCGCGGCTGTGGAATGTCGGTTCGGTCCGCGATCTCCGAGGCCGTCAGCCGACCGTGTCGGAGGATACTCAGATACGCCTCCGATTCGTAGTCGCCGAAGTCGAAGCGCTCGCTCACCGCTTCGAGCGCGCGTCGCGGGTCACCGGAACTCATTGTGAGGTGGTCGGTCAGCCACGGTAAGAGCCTATCCCTCTCGGATAGTTCAGTCGCCGTCGCCGACGCGGATGACGCGCAGCAGTGAGTACACCGGGACGCCTTCGATCTCTTCGACCCCTTGCTTGTCGACGAGCACACAGCAGGCGACCGGCTCGCCGCCCTCCTCGCGGATCGCCTCGACGGTCTCGCTCATCGTCGTGCCGGAGGTGATGGTGTCGTCGACGACGTAGCAGTCCCGGTCGCGAATCTCGGCGAAGTTGCGCGAGAAGGTGCCGCCGAGTTCGTCGATGTCCCCCTCCTCCCACTGGTGTTTGCTCGGCGCGTACGTCCCAAGGTCGGTGTCGAGTTCGCGCGCGACCGACGTGGCGAGCGGCGCGCCGGCCTTCTCGATGCCGATGGTGAGGTCCACGTCCTCGCCCTGCTTCGAGAGCAGGTCGGCCATCGACTTCCCGGCGAAGCTAAGCCGGGTGCTGTCGCGGCCGAGCGCGGACCAGTCGACGTGGATGTCGTGTGGACCGCCGGTCTCCTGTGGCGTCGCCGTCGGGGTCGTCTCCGACCGCTCCACGAGCCAACTGGCCGTCTCGCGGGAGACGTTTAGCTCGTCGGCTATCTCGCCCTTCGAGAGGCCCTGTTCGGCTAGCTCCGCCGCGCTCGAAATGAGGTCGTCGACGTTTTTCATCGTGTATCGAACTCCACCGCGGTCTTTATTGTCGTTTCGTCGTTCTCGAAGGCCCGTGCCACGTCGTCGGTACCGACGACACGCGTCACGAGGGCGTCGATAAACCACTCCGGCAACTCGGCGAGTCGCTCGGCGGCGGCTCGAAAGTGGTCGGCCCCCGAGTTGACGCTGCCGACGAGCGCCTTGTTGTTCATCACCATGTCCTTGTGGAAGTCGCCGCCGTCGACCTCGAAGGTCCACGACTCCGGGACGCCGAGCAGGGCACCGACCCCGCCCGGCGCGAGTGCGGCCGCCGTCTCGACGGCGTGTTTGGCGTGGCCGGTCGCCTCGTAGACGAGGTCGGCTGCTTCGTACTCGACGGCGAACGCCCTGACAGGCGTCTCGCGGGAGTCCACGTAGGTCGCCCCCAGCCGCTCGACGATGTCGATTGTCGGGTCCGGGCGGTCGCGCCGACCGACACAGTACGTCCGGTCGTAGTCGTCGAGCATCGCCAGCGTCAACAGCCCCAGCGGACCGTTGCCGAGCACCAGCGCCGACTCCGGCCGCCAGTCGAAGGCCGACCGCGAGGCGTAGGCGTGTTGGATCGCCTTCTCCGAGATGCTCAACGGCTCGACGAGGAACCCGAGCGGAGCCAGCGACTCCGGAATCCGCACCAGCGACTCGGCCGGGCTGGTGAAGTACTCCGACATGAAGCCGTGTGCGCCGTCGATGCCGCGCTCCAGACACATATCGGGTGGTGCCATGTCCGGCTCGCCGCGCTCGAAGTAGCCGTTGGCACCCTCGGGCGGGCGGCGCACCGTCGGCGTGACGACGTCGCTGGCCGAGAAGCGCGTCCCGTTCGGGTCCTCGACGACGCCGACGGCCTCGTGACCGAGCACGAGGTGGTCCTCGCCTTCGGGGAAGCTGCCGTGTGCGCCGCCGATCACCTCGCGATCCGTCCCGTCGACGCCCACGCGGAGGGTCCGGACCAGCGCCTCGCCGGCCGCCGGCTCCGGCATCGGCTTCTGTATCACCGCCGGGGCCGACTCGCCCCGACGAAGCGCGACCGCGTTCATACCACGCCTACTTGCTAGCCCGACAAAAGATTTATCCTATTTTGAGTAAATTATTTACCTGACTGAGTGGCAACCACCGTCTCGCGCGTGGCCATGGAACGATACGACCAACTCTACCGGCTGTACGAGGAGTTCGACACAGGGACGCTCCGGGCGTATCAGGAGTTCACGGACCTGTTTCCGCCGGTCGACTCCCGGGTCGCCTTGGAGCACTGGCAGCGCGCCGACGAGGAACTCGACGGCCGGAAGGAAGGGATTCGCGCGGCGTTTCCCGCGGTCGGGGAGACGCTCGCGGACATCGGGGCGCACGCGACCCGCGACGAGGCGTTCACCGCGCTCGACCTGCTCAAGCGGTACGACCGCGGCGTCAACGTGTTCGTGCTCGACGTGGACGAGACGCTCCGGTCGGCCGGCGGCACGGACAACGAGATTCCACGCGGCACGCTCCATCTCCTCACGGAGTTCCACGAAGCCGGGATGCCAATCGTCGTCTGCACGGGACAGACGCTGGAGAACGTCAAGGGGTTCATGAACCAGGGGCTGGGCAACGAGCTGGTCCACTCGGGCGACCTCTCCATCGTCTACGAGGCCGGAACCGGGGTGTTCACGCCCGGTCACGGCTCCGAGACGAAGCAGTTGCTGTACGAGGGCCTCGCGCCGGAGATACGCGCCGTCTTCGACCGGGTTCGCTCGCGAATCCTG